>CAISOI010000274.1 GCA_903886985.1 uncultured Chthonomonas sp. | reverse complement strand
GTGTGGTAATTGACATATCGAGTAGCGAACAAAGAGAGAACTGCTCAGGGCATTGCATGGCTGTCGCATTGCAATTTGGCGCTCCAACACGTCTGCATGGTTTCGACCATTTTACGTGGGTTTGGCGCCAACGACCCTGTGTTCAAAAGGCTAAGATTCCGCCTCCGAAATTTCAGGTTTCTCTTAAGTTGTACTAACGTTCGTGATTCTCTTAAAGTCATAAAAAACAAAGGAAAGTAAGCCAGATCAACATAGCCACGGAACCTGTCCTCCTCCGTTTAAGGCATATGTCCTGGCTGAGCTAAGTATTCTATTTCGGAGCAAGGCAAGTCGCTGGGACCGACCACGTCCTCGAGAATCCTACTCCGGTAAATTTACATTTGCGAAATTCCATAAAGACAAGCGGGGCGAAACTAATCGCCCCACTTGTAACAATCCCTCAAATTTGATATCCTACAAGTACACGGTGCTGCACTATCACCTCGGAATCGCACAGGAACTGACTGTTGTTTGGAAAACCCGCTCTTCTCATAACCATATGTATACTGGCGGCTTTTGCACCCCGTTCCGCAGATGCTCAGCCCCAACGAGAGCCAGTACACGGAGCAAAATCAGTAAAGTTAGTGCGGATTTTCGCTGAGCCAAATGCCCTACAGTTCAGCAGTCCCCTGTCCGCCCAACAGCTTTTGATAACCGCGCAATATTCCGATGGAAGCAAACACGATATTACAGACGTATCCAGCATCAAGCTCTCTCCAAACCCAGTGGTTTCGGTATCACCATCTAGAGAATTCACTCCGAACGGGAATGGCAACAGCATTGTCAAATTTAGCTTTAAGGGGCACGCTACCTCTGTACCGGTGAAGGTCACCAGCATGAACATATTACCGGCGATCAGTTTCGTCAATGATGTGGTTCCGGTGCTCTCGCGGGTTGGTTGCAACTCCGGTACCTGCCACGGAGCAGCTCAGGGTAAGGGTGGATTCAAACTCAGCCTTCGCGGATACGCACCAGACGCCGATTTTTTGAGCATTACCCGCGCGATGAATGGCCGACGGATCACGCGAGAGGCGCCCGATCAAAGTCTCTTTTTGCGTAAGCCGCTGATGGAAGTCCCTCATCGCGGAGGTTCGGTATTGCATAGAGGCACCATCGAATACGCGACACTTGCGAGTTGGCTCGCTCAGGGTGCCCCGGGTCCAAAACCCAAAGAGACACAGATTTCCGGATTGAAGATTCTTCCTGGAGATCGTCAGTTTGCCCCGGGCGAGAATCAACGACTGCGAGTTCTAGCGAATTTCAACGACGGAACTACAAAGGATGTAACAGGCAGAGCGCTCTTCGCGACTAATGATCCCGCCATAGCATCCGTTTCGCCTGAGGGGCTCGTCAAACAGCTTCGCTCCGGGGAATCCGCTATTACGGTCAAGTACATGGACAAAATGGCTGCCATTCGGGTCATGGCGCCATTCTCTCAGGTGATCAAGCCATCAGAATATTCTCACAGATTCAATTTCATAGATGAACATGTCAATGCGAAATTGGCGAGCCTGCATATTGGTCCCTCCGGTCTCTGTACCGATGAAGAATTTCTGAGACGCTCCTATCTGGATGCAATTGGCACGCTGCCAACCTATTCTGAAGCGACACAATTTCTCGATTCGAAGGCACCTGACAAGCGCGCAAAGCTCGTCGAAGGGCTTTTGAATCGCCCAGAATTCGGTCAGATATGGGCACTCAAGTTTGGCGATCTATTTGTGCTTCGCCGCGAATATATGCACCGTCGCTATGCAATGCTGATGCAGCAATGGCTGGCGGAGCAGTTTAATGCAAATCGCCCCTGGGATAAGATTGCCTCCGACATTCTCGGTGCCACAGGTGATCTCAGTGAGAATCGTGGCGGGCTGTTTTATGTCAGCCGAAGCCCACAAAAACCCGGCGAAGGTGCATGGATTCGGCACACGGAAAACACTGCGGAGATGGTGGCGACGGTCTTTCTTGGCAATCGAATTCAGTGCGCCAAATGCCATAACCATCCCTCCGAAAAGTTCACGCAGGATGACTATTACCACTTCACGGCGTTATTCCAACAAGTCACGGGAAAAGGCGATCAGGATGAAGGAGTTCCCGCGCGGATAGAGGCGACGGCAAATGGAGATGTTCGCCACCCACGAACCAGTGAACTTATGGCCGCCCGACCATTGGACCGATCCGACCTCGGATTTGCCAAAGACGAAGATCGACGTGTTAAGTTTGTACAGTGGTTAGTAAAACAGGACGACTTTGCACGCAATATTATTAATCGATTCTGGGCGCGCTGTTTTGGTTCTGGAATAGTTGAACCCGTGGACGATATACGGTCAACCAATCCTTCGAAGAATGAGCCGCTGATGAATGCGTTGATTGCTGACCTGCGAGCCAATCATTTTGACCTGAAGCGACTCATGTCGCTAATTATGAATTCAAGAACCTACCAACTGAGTGCGGAAACTACCAAAACCAACAGTATCGATACAAAGCTTTTCTCGCATTATGCGGCAAAACGAATGCAGGCGGAAGAGCTCGCCGATGCCGTTTGTCAGGTTACAGGCATCCCTGATCGATTTCAGAATATTCCGTTTGGAACCAGAGCAATAGAGTTGGCGGATGCAGAGATTCCTTCGATTATGCTGGACACTTTTGGCAGACCCACTCGTGTTCAACCATTAGAAGGTGAACGCAACTGCAGCCCTGCGATGTCGCAGGCACTGGCTCTCTTGAATGGTGAATTGGTCCAACAAAAGGTCAAGGATGGCAACAGCATATTGAACCGGTGGATCAAAGACAAAAAGACCGACGATGAAATAATTGACCAGATCTTTGTGACTGCTCTATCTCGCCGCGCCTCATCGAAGGAGATGCAGACCCTAAAGGATCTGATCACAACGGCGCCAAAACGGGACGAGGGTTTGCAGGACGTCATGTGGGCTGTGTTGAACAGTAAAGAGTTCATATTTATTCATTGAGCGATCAGGTCGTAGTTGGTATGGTCATTGGTATAGTAAGCGAGGAATTTGATGCTGGATATTAAAGCCGGTCAAAACCAAATACAGTGTGACGGGATGTCGCGCCGACAACTCATACGTCTTGGCGCTCTCTCAGTATTAGGTCTATCGCTGCCGGATATGCTCCGTATAGAAGCAGCCCAAGCTGCCACTGGCATTGCCAAGAAGGCTAAAGCAAAGAATGTCCTACTGATCTACCTTGGCGGCGGGCTTACCCATCACGACACCTTTGATCCAAAACCAGATGCGCCGCAGGAAATTCGGGGTAAATACTCCGCCATTAAAACCGGTTTATCGGGAGTTCGCTATTCCAACATGATGCCGCAAATGGCACAATGTACGGATTTGTATGCGCTTTGCCGCGGCCAGGTAACAGGCAGCGACCACCATGAAACCGCCGCTCAGTGGATGCTGACGGGTAACTATGGCGTAATGCAGGGCGGTGACTATCCCAGCATTGGCAGCATTGTTACGCATGAGACACAACCGTTAAACACGCTCCCACCATATATTGCGGTACCGCGAAATCACTCGTTCACGTGGGAGTTAGGCAAAGCCGCATTCTTGGGTGAACGATTTGAATCGTTCAAATCCGGTGATCCTTCAGAGAAGAACTGGAAAGTGCCAAATCTTTCGCTCATGTCGGATGTGCCGCAGGATCGATTGGTTCGCCGAGAGACTATGTTAAACGCCATCGATCATTTGGCGAAAAGAGTGGACGCTTCCGATCAGGTTGCCTCCATGGACACGTTCTATCAGAAGGCGACACAGATGATTCTCTCCTCGGAGGCCCGAAAAGCCTTTGATCTTTCTCAGGAGTCTGATGCCACGAGAGATGCCTATGGCCGCAAAGATAGATGGGGCGCGCAGGCGCTGCTTTCTCGCAGGTTGATCGAAGCTGGAGTTCGATTTGTGCTGCTTCAATACAGTGCATGGGACCACCACGGTAAGATTTTTGAAAACTGTGATCGAATGCTTCCCGGATTTGATCAGGCGGTTGCTGCTTTGTTAAAAGATATGAAAGAGCGCGGACTGCTGCAAGATACACTTGTAGCGATGTACGGGGACTTTGGCAGAACCAGTAAGATCAACAAGGATGATGGGCGAGACCACTGGGGCAATGCCGGAGTCATGATGTTTGCTGGAGCTGGCGTACACGGCGGCCAGGTAATTGGAACCACCGACGAAAAAGGTGAATATGTAACGGAGCGCCCCATTCGACCACCTGAAGTTGCTGCGACGATATACAGTGCCCTCGGAATAGATTACGAAAAGGCGCTTTACACGCCACAAAACCGCCCTGTAAGAATTCTGCCGGACTGCGAGCCGATCCACGAGCTTTGGTCAGGCGCGTGAACCGCAGCTCAATCCTAATTGGCGTGCTGCTCAGTTTTGTTGGATCCATACTGTTCGCGCAGACGCCATCGAAATCTGATTC
>CAISOI010000273.1 GCA_903886985.1 uncultured Chthonomonas sp. | reverse complement strand
CTCTAATGCTCGGCGATAGTCAAATTATGCCTTGTTGGCAGTAGATGCACTATGTCTTGTACCGAGTTCCAATCTTTAGAGTTAAGTGAATTAGAATTTCGACAGCCAATAGGTTACTACCTTGCATATATCACAAATCTAATTGTGAATTTTTTCACAGAATGTACCATTGAAGGCGATGTGAGTGCCATACTTGATGATAAGTGAAGTTAGCTGTTTGCCTATTTATGATCCGCATGAGGAGGTAATCATCATGCTAAGAAACAAGGTAATTCTCTACGATGACAGCTGCCCAATGTGCAGCATGTATACTTCCGTTTTTGTTCAGATGAAGCTACTGGAACCGGGCCATAGGGTCGGTTTGTCCCATGCAAATCCCGCTTATTTGGACAAACTGGATTTACAGCGTGCTCGACATGAAATCCCACTCTTGGATTGCGAAACTGGTAAGGTGGATTACGGTATTGATGCACTACTTATTATTTTCAGTCACAAGTATCCCCGATTTCGAAGGCTGTTCTACCACAAATTGGTTCGCCCCCCGCTTTATGCCCTCTATCAAGTGATAACCTACAATCGCCGGGTCATCGCAGGAACTGCTGCTCCTTGCAACGGATTCAATTGCGCACCCGATTTCAATCTGAAATACCGCGCGCTTTACCTCGTAATTTCGTTGGGGTCGTGGTTCGCATTGATGGTTGGACTGTGTGCCCGAGCTGCGACAGTTAATGAATCCATGTTTTTGGGAGCGGTTTTCGCAATTGTGACGTTGCAGGCAATCGCAATCCTCTCATGTCTCCGGGCCCCAAATCGGTGGGATTATGGAAGTAATACTGCAACAGACTTGCTTGTTTTTGGTCTACTTTTGATCCCAACTGTGTTGTTTCGTCTGCCTCTACTCGTTGTCGGAGCAAACCTAGTATTCGCGGTAGCAATAACTTCCGTGGATTTCGGGCGAAGAATGAGAAACCTCTCACAATTCAATGTATCACTCCGATGAGCGCGGGCGGGCGGACGAGATAAAGTTGGTTGCTTCGCAAGCTGTCCCTATAGAGGATGTCCACCTAGTGTAGCGTGGACATCCTCTTATGCTGGATCGTTGATTGTTATTTTAGTCCTACTTTTGCGAGTAATTCCGCGAACTGTTCTTTGGTACGCATGTCTATCGCCTGGGCCGCTAACCTTCCGTTTCTATCAAATATGAAGTTTCTTGGAATACCCTGAACATCAAAAAGGGTATTTACTTTGCGACCGGGATCGAGGAGAATGGGGTAGGACAGCTTCTGTTTTCCCACAAACGGCTCCACTTTTGATGCATCTTCGTCTGAAATTCCCAAGACTACAAATCCTCTGTCTTTGAATTTGTTGTAAAGTGCTTCGAGATCGGGAAGTTCCTTGCGGCATGGTGGGCACCAAGTTGCCCAGAAGTTCACCAGAACGACATTGCCTTTGAGCGATTTCAGGTTCCATGGTTTGCCCTGCACGTCCTTTAGTGTGAAGTCGGCGTCTTGTCGCTGTTTGTCGGAAGCTTCTAATTTCGCCATGGCGGCGGCAAGTTGAGATGTCTTTAGGTTGGTCTTCATGCCTTCGTATTTGACAAGTTGAGCAAGAGAAATATATTCATAAGAAGGTTCGTTCGTTTTGCTGATTACTGGGGATTCCTTCAATGCTTCAGAGAGGGTGGATGTAACTTCTTGCAGGGTATCTCGACCACAGTCTCCCTCAGTTGCATGGCTTGCTAGAACGTTTGCAAGGATAACCTTGATCGGAGAAGGTGACAGCCTGCGAATATCAAGCGCGATTTGTTTTACGGCAACTCTGCTCTCGTTATCGGGCAATGAACGCAAAGTGGATATGCGTTTCTCAATGTCTGCCTGTTCTTTCGTGGGGGCTGTTCGTGCTTGCGACACAGCCAATACATGTCTGGCAGAAATTACCGATGCGGACAGTGACACAGCGAATAGAACGGCTATAGCTCTGTGAATGTT
>CAISOI010000272.1 GCA_903886985.1 uncultured Chthonomonas sp. | reverse complement strand
CTGAGGCATTACGTACTCGCGGATAGTCCTCCTCTACACCCGTTGTAGTGGCTGTAACTTCTTTCCCCTTGAATCGAATTCTTGCTGAACCAACGGGAACTTCACTAGAGACTGCTTTAAGAAGGTCACAGTCAGCCTTAATCGCAGCAACATCGCCGAGGGTAAGCCAGTCAACAACTCTCGCTCCACGCTTCTCATTGGGATTAGGATCAAAAGCAATAATAATCAGGTCAGAACCAAGCCGTTCAAATTCACTAACAATGGAGGCACGTACTCCTTCGACAAGAGCCACCATCATGATAACTGCACTCACTCCAATGACAACGCCAAGCATAGTCAATGCAGACCGAAGTTTATTCACTCTTAGATTATTAAGCGCTGATTGTAGTGCTCTGAAAAGGCTCATGATTAGTTTCGTTGAAATGATAATGGGCATACAAATTGGCGTATGCCCAATTGATGATTAATGGAATTCTAGTGCTGCTCTTGGAGGACCATTAAATGCCCCTGGCTTAATCTTCTCATTCTCCTTTAAGCCTGAGACGATTTCGATGTGGCTGTCACCTTTCAGCCCGGTAACAATCTTACGCGGAGTCCAAACGTCGACGGATTTACCGTCTTTGATGGTTTGAGAATGTATCTGGACCGTAGCGTCTTTCCCTAGATTGGTAACGCAATCCACAGGCACTCGAACTACATTCTTCTTGCGCGCCATCACAATCGTACATTTGGCGGTCATACCAGGTCGCAAAGTTTTGTCTGGATGGTCGATAATAACCTCAACGGCAAATCGAATGACCTGACCGCTATTTCCACTGGACGCTTGTGAATTCCCATCAGATCCGGCTGCCCCAGACGCAATGGACGCCGGTGCTAATTTACTTACCCGTCCAGCGAACTTAACATCCTTTACACCGTCCACAGAAATATCAACTGGTAGGCCAACCCGAACCTTGTGAACGTCAACTTCGTTAACACTTATTTTGACCAACATTTTCGACAAGTCAGAAACCCTCATTACAGGGGTACCGTTTGAGAACGAACCGACTGCTGACGTTACTAACTCACCGGTTTCGATGTACCTTCGGGTAACAACTCCCGCCATTGGCGCAATGATCTTTGTATCGAACTGATGAACTTGGTTTTCACGAAGTTGCTGCTCTAATTGCATAACTCCGGCTTTTGCCGCACGAACATCATCTTGTTTCATTAAGCCTTGCTGAAACATTCGCTTGGCAAGAATTACTTGGGATTGCGACTGTTTAACAGCAGCGGCAGCAGCGTCAAGATCATGTTTCTTCACATTAATAATGGAACGGTTAGTCTTAGCACGCATCAATGCCGCTTCGGCTTCTTTGACATGGCTCTCTGCATTAGCAATTTCCAACCGGTTTTGATCACTGATCAAATCCAGTCGTTTCTTCGCTTGATCTCTGCGCGCTTCTTGGGCCGCAAGGTCCGATTTTGCTTGATCGATGACAAGCTCGGAAACAAACCCTTTAGTAAATAATCTTTGCTGACGATCAAGATTGCGCTTGGAATTGTCGGATGCCGTTTTGGCATCGATGTATCCCGTTTCTGCGGCAACAACTGCCTGAGGGTGCGTGGAGGCTTTCAGTAGGCTGAGAGAATTTTTTGCGGTTTTCAAACTGGCTTCGGCGGAAGCAATGTCACTCTCTGTGAGAGCCGGCTGAGCATTATTTTCTTCCACTGCCGATTTATATCGTGCTTCTGCACTATTAAGTGCTTGGGTATCAACATTAAGCTGATTTGCAGTCTGATCCTTTTGATAACTGACAGCTTTAATCGCTTGTTCATAGCGAGCCCGCGCCGCATCCAACTGCGCTCTTATTTGCTCTACTTGCGAGTTGATTTCTGTTGGATCAATATCTGCTAGTGCTTGCCCAGGCGTAACTACCGCGTTCTCATCGACATAAAGTTTCGATAGGCGTCCCGCGACTTTCGATTTAACCTCTACACTTCGTAAAGGTTCAACTGTACCGTTCTCTGTAACGACGATCTCCACGTCTCCACGTGCAGCGGTTACGGTGAGAGTAACTGGAGGCTCTTTTTGCCCCAGTTTTTTGAAACCCATCCAACCGAGAATCACGACTACGACGATCGGTATTAAACATCCAAATATAGTTTTCTTTTTCATAGTTGTCTTGCCTAAAGACGATGGTATTTGTTTGAGGGTTTCACAGATGCAGAAAAAGTTCGAGGAAAGAAGAAGTAAGCCAAACAAAAAGAAATCCCTTCAAAGGCTAACTTTGAAGGGATCGCGTATCTACTCTGATGCAGGTCCCCACTGGGAATGGAAAATGCCTTCTTTATCGGTCCGTTCATAGGTGTGTGCACCGAAAAAGTCACGCTGTGCCTGAATGAGATTTGCGGGGAGCCATTCTCGCCGATATGCATCGTAGTATGCCAGAGAACTGGAAAAGGCAGGAACGGGTATTCCGAGTTCAATCGCGGTTTTCAAAGTTCTACGCCAGCCTGCCTGAGTTCGGGTTAGCGCCTCGTTAAAGTATGGAGCAAGCATAAGGTTGACAATCTCTGGATTTTCGTCATAAGCATCTTTTATGCGGTTTAGGAACCGGGCTCTAATAATGCACCCACCGCGCCAAATTGTTGCAATTTCACCCGGGTGGAGTTTCCAACCATGTTCCACAGCTGCCGCGTGCATCTGAACAAATCCTTGAGCATAGGCAACAATTTTGGAAGCGTATAGCGCATCGCGTATGTCCGCGATTAATTGGTCAACATTTCCCTTGAATGCCGTTCCAGGTCCCGAGAGTATATGAGACGCCGCAACGCGTTCATCCTTAATGGCTGATAAAAACCGTGCGAAGACCGCCTCGGTAATTCCTGTGACGGGGACGCCAAGATCGAGGGAAGATTGCGACGTCCATTTCCCAGTCCCCTTCTGCCCCGCCTTGTCCAAAACATAATCGACGAGGGAATTGCCAGTATCTGTGTCAACAGTCTGAAATATCTTTGACGTTATCTCAATTAAGAAACTGTCGAGATCGCCACTATTCCATTCAGTAAAAACATCCGCGATCTGCGCGTTAGTGAGCCCCGCGGCATTCTTCAGTAGATCGTATGCTTCGGCGATAAGCTGCATATCCGCATACTCAATTCCGTTGTGGACCATTTTAACATAATGACCCGATCCACCGTCACCAATGTAAGTGCAACAAGGAGTGCCATCTACCTGCGCTGCTATCTTGGTGAATATTGGTTCCACAATCTTGTACCCGGCCTCTGGTCCCCCAGGCATAATGCTGGGCCCATTTAGCGCACCCTCTTCGCCACCGGATACTCCGGTTCCTAAAAACCGAATTCCTTGTGCCGCAAGTGATTTGACGCGCCTTTCGGTATCCGTGAATAAGGAATTACCACCGTCGATGAGTAGATCGCCCTTATCAAGCAACGGAACTAGAGAATCTATAACCTGATCCACTGGGGCTCCCGCTTTAACCATTATCATAATCGCACGGGGAGGAGCGAGCTTAGCAACAAAGTCCTCAATGGTCGTGGAGGCGAACAAGGGCCCCTCATGGCCAAACTCATTTACGAACGCTGCAGTCTTTTCTTCCGTGCGGTTATGAACAACGATCGGAAAGCCATTCCGAGCTACATTTCGTGCCAGATTTTGCCCCATTACAGCAAGCCCAGTTAGTCCAAAATTAGGTTTGTCCAACGTTCAATTCCTTTTCATCCCGCGTGCCGCAAAGGAGATTAGCAGAGGAGAGATGTTACAAATTTATATGTTCAAAGTCACACTTCGCGTTCATAATGATACCCGTAACTAAATCGGGTCTCAGGACCTGATGTCTGGAGAACGAATAGATGTTTTTGTATGGCACAACTTCGAATCGATACCTCACAGGAACGGGACTGTTCTTTGCCTTGGCAGCGTTTACCTGCGCGATTATTAAGCCAAACCACGAAGTTCAAAACCCACAATCGCAATCTCTCCAGCCATCCACTCGAGATCTGATATTCTCTGGACAATACGTGGAGGTTTTTGAACACAAGGAAGGGGAAGCTATTGAGGTCCATGCTCGATTAAAACAGGTCTCCAGTCTCCCGTCCAACGGTCGCATTCTCTTCGAATGGGGTCCAATCGACGCATTACCTAATTCGCCAACTTCTGTTTCCAAAACGCTTCACGCAATGGATAGCGATATCACAATTTTATACAGAATTCCAAAAACCGGTCTTTATAGGATGCGGCTCACCGCGCAGACGGACGGCGATTGGCCCGGCGAAAGGAGT
>CAISOI010000271.1 GCA_903886985.1 uncultured Chthonomonas sp. | reverse complement strand
AGTATCCATCCTGTTCGGTAGAAATTCTTTGGTGCGATCGTTAACCATGTGAAAAGATACCCGCAATTAGCCGGCCCGCAAGTATCGCGACTTGTCGTGACTTGGGAATTTTGGGGCGATTGGTCAGCACATCATATCCCTGCGACCGAATGCGTCGAATTATTTCCTGGCCGCCACGGCTAAACATCTCTATATCCAGACGAATGCTCTTATGCACCATTGGACAGAGCTTCATGCCTTCGCCAAAGAGCTTATCTGCACGATCGCATTCAAATTTCATAAGATCGCCGAAAGCTTGAGAAAACTCTCGTGATGCGATATCCGCATCTGAAACCCCAAACTTGATCATGTCTTCCTGAGGTAGATAGACACGCCCAATATCATAATCTCGAACAACGTCCTGCCAGAAGTTCGCGAGTTGGAGTGCCGTGCAAGTCAAATCCGAAAGTGCGAGTCTCTCCGGATCCGAGTAGCCGGCAAGGTACAAAACCAATCTACCCACCGGATTTGCTGAACACTTGCAGTAGTCTTCAAGCTCCGCGTAGGTCCCATACCGCGTCACTACTTGATCTTGCCGGAATGCCTTAAGCAGGTCGGAATAGGGTTCCATCGGAATACTAAACTTCTCATTCGTTTTTTGAAGCGCAACAAACACAGGGTGCCGCGGAGAGCCAGCATAACAGAGAGACAGTTCCTCATCCCACCAATCCAATAGCGGAAGCGCCTTTTCTGGTCCTCCCGATTCATCTCCTAGGTCGTCCGATATCCGACAATAAGCATAAACATTGTAGAAATGCTGACGCAGTTCTTTTGGAACAAATAACGAGCCAACCAGAAAGTTCTCATAGTGCGACTTTGCCAGCCGCTCACAATATGCCTCTGACTCGAGAAGCGTATATATGTGTTTCTGGTCAACACGATACTTATTTTCGGGCAAATTCGCAATCATAAGGATGGACCTTCGGGGACTGTCAACTCTTCTCACCAACGGCACGATTCCAATGGAATAGCGCACTACCGTATATGTTAGATTTCAGGTTCTCAATCTCTGCGATGGAATTGGCCAATTCCAATTCTGTTACTTTGCCGCTCGCAATTATTGACTCAGTAGCTCCCCGAATTATCTCTGCCATATTGTCAAGCCAGATCGGGTAGGTTGGTTCATCGTACCAGTGGAGTTGCGGCTGTAACGACAAACTTATATTCTGAAAACGCGCTCTCTTCAACAATCCAAAAAGTCTCCGACCAATACATCCGTCGCCACCAGCTTTCGCCTGCTCCAGAATAAACTGGTCAAACACCGCCTCCAGATTCGGACACGGCGGATCAAATGTGACCATAGAATCATCGTTTTCCTGACAGAAAAATTTGCCGCCTTGCTTCAGCACCCGAAACATCTCCGCTACCGCCACCTCGGGATTGTGTAGATGTTCCAAAACATACCGGCAATAGACCACGTCAAACTGGTTATCCTCAAAGGGAAGTGAGTGCGCGTCCCCCTGCCGGAGACAAAGATTTGGTGCCCAAGCAGCAGACGCGGTTAACTGCTCAACTGAATACTCAACCCCATGAACAAGACACGATGGGAACTTCAGTGCAATCTCTTCGGAAAGAATACCGAGGCCACTTCCCACCTCCAACACATTATCGCCGTCGCGAATATCCAGAAACTGCAGAAACGGACCGTTTGTCAACATGTTAAGTCGTGACAATCGTCCCTGCTCTTCCTCATGCGTTCCATGGATATAGATCGCGGATTTGCCTTCCAGTTCCATTTAGTCTTAAATTCCCATCATGACGGCGGTCTTAACAGGTCCACTGTTATTCGCTAACAAATTAATCGTATCCGGTAACTCTTCGAGGGTAATTCGGTTCTGAATGAATCTATTACAGTCAATTCTCCCGCCCGAAATAAGGTCCAATGCCCTTTTGATTGTCTGTGGCGTATGATGAAAAGTACCCATAATTCGCACTTCGTCATAATGAATTCTGCCAGTGTCGATCGTGACTGTCGTGTCCTTTGGGCAACCGCCAAAGAGATTCACGGTACCCCCTTTTCGAACCATTGCGATAGCCATTTCCCATGTCGCGGTTGATCCAACACACTCAACCACAACATCTGGTCCACGGCCGTTATT
>CAISOI010000270.1 GCA_903886985.1 uncultured Chthonomonas sp. | reverse complement strand
GTCATGATTGCAGTTGTACAAAACGGAGCATGGAATTTCAACCGAAACAACCTGAATTCCAGTTAGCTCACACCCAGCATAGATTTTTGGCAGAGTTGGCGTTTCAAAGCGCCCATTAGAGCCTTCAGTCGTTGGCGTCATGCGGTTCACTATGTCCAATGATTTTCAACGCGAATTGTCAGAAGGAATCTCTAGCCTCGCGTTAACACTCATTTAATCCATACCACTGCCTCTGCAAGGGTATTCTTACATCGGTATTAGATTCCGTAATCATCCAAAATCAACGAGGGACACAACCCATGTGGTCACTGCTCGCAGCAGTAGCACTTTCGCAATCCGCCAAACCCAAGCCTTCCACAACTCCCTATTTGCATGCACCCGCTGTCAATGAATATGCTCGCCATGCGCCAGATGGAGTCACTATTCTTCCCACCGGCAGGTACCTTCGCCCGGCAGGAACCCATACGCCCGTTGCGCGGTGGCCGCATGGAATGACGCTTTCGCGAGATGGCTCTGTGCTCTTCATTGCAAGCGGCGGTGTCGGTCAGTTGGTGACGGATTGGCAGAGTTCCAGCCCGAAAATTGCAACCTTACCGCAATCTGGAACTGGCAGGCGCAAAGGAAATGCTGGAGGCGCAGCATTTTCCCCGGATGGATCGAAACTCTATTGGAGCAGCGGCGAATCGGGTGAAGTGAATGTTTATGACGTTGCCGAGAAGAAGGAATTGACCACGATTGCACTCAACGTGGAACTCGCCGGTAAGAGTTGGAAGGACAGCTATGCCAACGATCTCGCGATTAGCGAAGATGGTAAAACACTCTATTGTGCAGATGTTACCAATTTCCGGTTAGTGACTGTGGATACCGAGAGTGGCAAGGCTGTTGGCGCAGTCAAGGTCGGCCGTTATCCCTATACTTTGAGTGTGACCGGCAACAAGGTTTATCTTGCGAATATCGGTCTGTTTGAATATTCTGCCATTCCTAAGCCAGCCTCGGGCAGTGGATTTGATATGCGGGGAGTGACGAAACCTCCTTTCGCATTCCCGAGCAAAGAGGCGCGCGACGGTGTTGAGATGGAAGGTCGCAAGATCAAAGGGCTGGGCGAACCCAATGTGCCCGAATCGTTTTCGGTGTGGGGCGTCGATGTGTCCGATCCTGCATCTCCTCGCGTGATTTCCAAAACCAAGACAGGTCTGCTTATTGGCTCACCTTCGACCGGCGGGAAGACCATCGGCGGCAGCGCCCCGAATTTCGTCCTTGCAAAAGGCAATTCCGTCTATGTTTCGAATGGTAATAACGATATCATTGAGCGAATTGATACGACAACAGGCAAAATAACCGCCGCCCAACGCATTGTGCCCTCTCCATTGGTTGCAAAGTTGAGGGGAGTTGGTCCTTCGGGAATGGCTCTTTCGCCGAATGGCAAACGACTCTATGTAGCAGAATCTGGGATCAATGCGATTGCCGTTTTGGATGGCGCATCCCTGAAGGTTTTGGGGCATATTCCTACCTGTTGGTATCCTTATCGATTAGCGATTTCTCCGGATGGAGGAAAGATAGCGGTCATCAATTTCCGTGGATTTGGCAGCGGACCCAATGGGGGAGCCAATCGTCCGAAAGATCCATTTGTTGGAATGCAGGGTGTGCTCTCTACTTTTGATCCTCCTTCCAATGATCAACTTCGCACGATGACCGCGACTGTTCTCGAAAACAATGGAATTGTGGATGGCTCCAAAGACCGTGTGAAGATGGCATCACCGGTTGTCCCGACGACTCCAGGAGTTGCATCGAAGGAGATCAAGTACGTTGTATTCATCACCAAAGAAAATCATGCGTTCGACGCGGTATTCGATAAGGTGCCCGGATCGAATAACGATCCGTCACTAATCCGCTGGGGATATCACCAAAAGATTGCCGCAGAGGGTCAGCCAACATTGGACGACGCTCCCGTGATGGTCAATCACAATGAGATCGCTCGGCAGTTCGCAGTGAGCGATAACTTCTATATGGAACCGGAAGCATCCGGAGTTGGACACAGATGGCTTGTCGGAGTACAACCTAACAACCTGATGCAGATGACCTACACGCTGGGATGGCAATTCAAGTCCTTCAGTTCTGCTCCGGGCCGGCTCTATTCGATGGGGTCCAATGGCTCGTTATTGCCGGAGGACTATCCTGAGGCTGGTTCTATGTGGGAGCACATGGCACGCAGCAAAGTGTCCTTCCGTAACTATGGCGAAGGATTTGAATTTCCCGGGGTTGGAGAAGATGACAACGAAGCGCCATCTGGTGCTTTGGAAGTCATGAATGCGCCGATGTCAAAAGTGTTGTACGACAACACGAGCTTCGACTTCCCGATCTTCAATATGAATATTCCGGATCAGTATCGTGCCGACCAATTCATCAAGGAGTACAAGAAACTCTACTTAAGCGGCAGCAAACCTGCCCCTAAGTTTGTAAACATCGCAATCTGCAACGATCACGGCACAGGCCCGAACGCCAAGAAGGGCTATCCGTATGTGGCATCATGGATGGCGGACAATGATCTTGCTCTCGGTAGGATTGTTGAGTTCTTGACCCACACTCCGCAGTGGAAGAACATGGCGATCTTTGTCACTCAGGACGACTCAGGCGGTGAACCAGATCATATCGATACTCAGCGCAGCATTCTATTGGCAATTAGCCCGTGGATCAAGCACAAGTATGTTTCCCATCGGCTAACTACCATCGTCAGCATGCACCGCACACTATACGAGCTATTCGGTCTTCCTGCTCTGAACCTGTTTGATGGTCTCGCAAACGACTTCTCAGATTGCTTCACAACCAAGCCAGATTTCACCCCGTATACCGTCAGGCAGGTGGATAAGCGGATATTCGATGCCAAAAAGGTACTTGATCCGAACGATCCTGATTATCAGAAGGCGCGAAAGATGAAGTCGGTGCGACGGGATAGTGATGAGGTCGAAGAGGTCGTTTTGACCGCAGGACAGCCTCACTAAGCAACATCTGCAAGCAATACACGCTCACTATGGAAGGATCGAAGAAACTCTTCGATCCTTTCTTAATGACCCGTAATCTGAATGCTCCAGAACACCATATCCAGCCCTGGGTCGCGATCAGAGGGAAAGGTGTCTCCCTGCGGCTCGAGTGGCCCCGGTAGGTTGTTGCTGTCGTACGTTTTGCCTATCTGAGATGTATCGATGGTTAGGAACGAGTTAAAGCTGTCCGAACCGGCACTTTGTCGCTGATCCCCAAAGGCATCAAAGAAATAACGGTCGTCGATGGTTGCTGAATTTGCCGGCACGGTGGTACAGGCGATCATATTGATCTGCAAATAGCGCGGTCGATTGTCGGGATTCGGGGCGGGATCGGTCGTATCGGGCGCGATCTGACTGAGGTCTAATTCAAACTGCAGGGTTGTGCCGCCATTGGGATTCTGTGCAACTATTGGATTTCCTCTCGCCGTAAAGAAATTGCGGCTGGGATCGCCAAGATAGCCTCCCGGAACGTGGTATACCGTATACCCACTATCCGTAATCAAGGGTTGGTCTGATCGATTAAACTCGACAAAATCCGTGAACGCTGCCGTTGCTGAGGATGGATATTTACCGGTAGCAAAGCCATTGCCACCATACGGCGGTAAAATAACGGGAATGGGTCCATTTTGTCCCACACTATCGCCAGCGTTTCTGATTATAAAGAAGTAGTGGTAGGTCGGGTTTATCGGGCCCGCAAATCGAACCGTGACCACCAATCGAGTGCCCGTGCCAGTGCTTACTGGTGACTTCGCGCAGCTTAACAATAACAGCGGAATCAGGCAGACTGAAATTCGTCCAAGTTTAACTTTGTTCATTCTATATTTAATCTTTCAGGCGGACTTCGTTGACTGATATTGAACCTAATTTGGCTCTGCCAGATGCACCGGCGAAACGGACTAAACCGGTCATTTGGTTGGTGCTACTCTCTTCTTTGTTACTCTACCTCTCTTTTCCACCGTTTGACTTTGGCCCACTTGCCTACGTTGGATTGACAGGTTATTTTATCGCTGTTTCAAAAGCAAAACGTGCCCGAACCGGGTTTGGGTATGGCTATCTAATGGGTTGTCTCTATTGGGGATCCTCGGTCTATTGGATTGGGGCGACGGTCTCCGGTTATATACATTCCCCTGTTGGTTGGGTGGCGCTCGCTCTTCTAACCGCTATAAAATCACTCTGGTATGGATTAGATGGTCTTATTTCGTGGCACATTCTCAAGCGAACTAAGGGAGTATCATCAGCTGTGTGTCTGGCAGCACTCTGGACATTCATGGAATGGTGTCGTACCCAGACAAACCTTGCGATGCCATGGTCGCTAATAGGTTACACACAGTATAAGTTCTTACCCATCATTCAATCCGCCGATATTTCGGGAGTATTCATCGTCACCCTGCTGGTATCGCTTGCTTCGGCGACTCTCGCCACCCACTTTATTGACAAGCCAAGGCTGTCGGAAGTCAGGCAAAGAGTTATTCTGTGGTCACCGGTGACCGCACTATTTCTAATTATGTTTTTCTACGGACTTTTTGCCATGCAAATTTCAAGGTCTGGCACGAAATTGAACATTGCTGCCATTCAGCCGAATGACAGGTCGGTTATGGAACTCAACAAACCCAGTGAGGAAGAGCTGATCCGCCGAGCCGATGTTGCAATGGCGAAGTATCGTTCACTCGCGGCACGGGCTGCAACAAGCAATCCCGCCCTCATTTTATGGCCCGAAAGCACCGCTCCGTTCTCTGCAATCACCAATGACCACATCCGCGAAGAGTTTGGAAATATTGCACGATCGACAGGAGCGTACCAGTTTGTGGGTACCGATTATCGCGACGAGGAAAACCGATCTTATAATGCAGCTGCTCTATTTGATCCTAACGGAAAGTTCATTGCGCGCTACGATAAGACATGGTTAGTGCCGATGGGGGAGTGGGTGCCCGCTCGACGATTTATACCGTTTTCTGACTTCTTCCACTTTCCGGATGATGTAACGGCTGGTACGAGCGACCAAGTTTTGCAGGCAGGTCCCATAAGAATGTGCGGGCTAATCTGTTATGAAAGTGTATTTCCAATCGTTGCGCGAAAGCGTTGTGTTCTGGGAGCAAACCTGTTGGTGAATATCACCAATGACTCGTGGGCGGGTGCGAGTTCAGAATTACAGCAGCATATAGCGATGGTGGCTTTTCGTGCAGTCGAAAACCGTCGGTGGATGGTCTCCTCCGCAACCACAGGTATCACAGGATTTGTATCTCCACAGGGGAACATCCGCGCAGTCGAACCGTATGGCGAACAGGTCTCGACAGGTGAAGTGGAGCTTTTAGACGGCGTGACGTTGTATGCGAGATTTGGAGACTGGCTGCCAATCTTGTGCGGTTTGGGTATCGCGTTCGTTTTGGTTCGTCGAATCAAAGAGCCAGCGACTGAGGGGTAGTTCAATTCATTTGCTATTGTTTGGAGTAATCGACCATGAACAGAATTAACTCGTTAGTTTGTATCTCTCTATTTCTGGCGTCCTCGGCCGTAGGAGCAATAGGGCAAGGTCGATTTACCCTTGAGGAGAAAACGAAAGTTGTCGCCTATTGGAATTCACCCGGACGATATACGGTGGGACTGCCCGCAGATGCTGGGAAGAGTGGAATTTGGCAGGTGCGATTGACGGCGGATGCCTCGGTTTGGCTTGGTAAGTATCAGCGTGCTCTTGGTGCGAACCAGTTGCCTCCTACACAAGATACTTCGGGGGCAGTTAAAGGCAGCCCGATGGATTGGGATAAGTGGGTCAAAGCGAAGATTGACTATGACCGTCAGCTTGCAAGTCAAAGAGCCAATCGCTTGAACGGCAAACCGGAAGTCGATGTCTCTATCAATTCTGGTATAAGTCCTGCAATACCACATCCTGGTCCTGCTCCAGAAACTCTTGTCGCTGCGGCGGGAAATCCCCCTGTTTTCGCTACGGTCGTAGCTCCCCAGTTGCACTCGATTCTGTTTGAGGATAATGAGTCACTGGAATACGTGGATAATGTGCCGATGAGACCACGTTTCGCCTATTATCGATTTCCTCAGGGAGTGATGTCGGTCGGAACGAACTTGCGCGATATGCCATCGGATATCGTGAAGGGCTTATTTGCCGATGCTGGTTTTAATGAATCGGAACAACGAGTTGCTGCATCGGTGAGCAAATTGGAGGGTGGCTTCGATAGTGTCAATACGTATGACACAGGCTATGTAAGCGTTGGTTTTATTCAATTCGCATGTCTTGAAGCGGGGAGAGGCTCATTGGGAGAAGTCCTTTCCAACGAACGCAAAACAGACCCAATGGCATTCGATAACGACTTTCGAAAGTTTGGAATGGATATTTCCGAGGATGGTTCCCTGGTGGTTGTCGATCCTTCAACCGGTGTGGAGTTGGCTGGAAGATCTGCTGCCCTCAAAATCATTGATGATAAGCGGCTGATAGCGGTCTTTCAAAGGGCGGGGCGACACAGTAAAGAGTTTCGTACGGCGCAGATAAGAGTTGCGCGTGCACACTATTGGCCGACAGAAGATAGTCTCAATATTTTGGTAGGGGATAAATCAATAGTCGGTAAAGTGGCCGACGTCATAAAGTCCGAAGCTGGTGTCGCGACGCTATATGATAGGAAAGTTAATCGAGGAACGCTTGATCCGCTTCCCACTGTTGTGGCAAAAATCATGAAGGATCACAATCTGAATACACTAGCAGAAGCCGCGCAATATGAGCGCGAAATCGTTTCAGCAATGAAGTATCGAACGGATTTCTTGAATGATACGTCCTTGTCCCAGCCGAAGTAGTTAACTCTAAATAGTAAACCTCAATTGGTTAAACTCGATAAGTTTAACTCAGTAAGTTTAACTCAATAAGTTTAACTCGTTAGTTAACCTTCGGTTGTGCCGAGGTCTCCACCGACCCATCTCAAGAATAGCCAGACCCCAGCAATCAAAGTACCCATTATGATCGGTGCGGCGACGATGGATGGGAGTTGGCAAAAGATTACAAACATGACAATCAGTACAACCGTAGAGCCGACCACCCATCCTCTGATAATGGTCAAAGGACCGCCATCATAATCCATTCCCTGTTTGATGCCCTTACGAGTTCCAAAGGCTTGGTGGCATTCGATACAGTGAGTTGCCATCGGAGGATTTTCTGCGCGGCATCGGTGACAGAATATCAAGGGCAATTGCCCAACACGACTAAGTTCGCGTTTCCAGCTTTCGAGCTGAGGCTTGATGCGCAATCCCAGACCTGGAGCAGCTCCAAGTACCCACTCCATTTGTTCAATGGCTTCCGTAAGTTGGCCGCGCTTATGCAGTGCTTCTGCCAATCCAAGACGAGCGGGGAAATTCATCGGATCCTTATCAAGGACTGCTTCGTAGGTGTCGTATTTGTCGTTGTCCATCTGTTTCAGTTGGCGAGTGTCCGACGCCTTAGCCATGAAGGGCATGAGGGCTGCGGCGAGCAGGATGATACCAACAGCGGTAAACGCCAACATCGGAGGAAGCATAACGGCACTAATAAGTAGACCTATGAATGTTAGTACACCGACAAATGCTACACCACCATCTACCGTACCTTCGGACCACCAGCCTACAATTCTGATGACCGGAAACGAACCAGCAACCAGACATGCGAGCAGGGCAATAACTGCCATAATCGCCTCGCCGGGGTTAGAAATGTGTGATAGGTTGAGCAATGTCCGCTCCTATTTGCTACGCTCTGAAAGTTCCCGTCTCATTTCTCGATCAATGTCTTTTTTGTGCAGGTCATCACGTTTATCGAACAGCTTTTTACCTTTGCCAAGTCCCAATTCAACTTTTGCATAACCGTGCTGAAAGTAGAGCGACAATGGTATTAGGGCGGAGCCTTTCGTATCCATTTCGCTTCTGATTTCTTCAATTTCGCGCCTGTGCAATAGCAGTTTTCGTTTGCGGCGCGGCTCAACGTTCCAGATAGTGCCATGCTCGAAGGGAGCGATGTGCATGTTGTAAATCCAGACTTCGTCCTTTTCTATTTTGCAAAACGCGTCCTGTAAGGCAACTTGTCCTTGTCGAATCGATTTTACTTCTGTACCGACGAGTGAAAGCCCCGCATCGAAGGTCTCTTCAATGGCGTACTCATGCCGCGCGCGACGATTATATTGCACCTGAGTTCGCTTATTTGCGTTCTCATTGGGGGCGGTCTGAAATATTTGTTTTTGCATGGAATTTGCCGAACGGAAAAAGTATTTGATGAGCCATTATACCAAAGGCTGAGGATCGAAGCAAGAAATCGTCAAACTAATCAGGTGCCTCAACACGGCTTGTAGTCCGATTTGGCAACTTTCTGCGATTGGATTTTCAAAAATAGGGAAGCGGCGCAATTGACAAAATTGCGCCGCTCCCATTTTTACGTCAGATTTGAAAGTCCTGAAATTACTTCAGCGCTTTGATCTTAATGTATTTGTAGTGGGTCTCGGATCCGGGATCATGTCCCTGAATGGCAATGGTACCTTTGTCTAGCACGCGTCCCGCGTGTCCAGCCGGTGGGACGAATCCTTCTGGCTGAGTCCATTCGCAGGTAACTTTCCCATCAATTTTGAGCGTGACCTTTTTGTCTACCACGATGACTTCATATTTGAACCAAACATCGTCTTTTGCTGGGGCATCATTTAGAACGTCCTTGATGTCATAAAGCCCACCTGTACGTTTGATGTCGCCATGGCTGTTGTTAACCTGGCATTCGAAGCCTTTGTCTGGCCAGCCGGAAGGCTGCCAAGTGGTGTGAAAGTAAATGCC
>CAISOI010000269.1 GCA_903886985.1 uncultured Chthonomonas sp. | reverse complement strand
ATACTGGGTGGACGTTTTATACTCCCTACAGTTCCATGTACAGTAATTCAAACGTTAGTTTGACGATCCTAGGAATTTTCGTAGTCGGGTTTTCGTCGATCTTTACGGGAATTAACTTTATTGTAACTATCCACAAGATGCGAGCTCCCGGAATGACTTGGTTCCGTTTGCCACTCTTTATTTGGGCGCACTACGCCACGGCTGTCATTATTGTGTTGGGAACGCCAGTTGTTGCTATTACGCTTGCTCTCGTTATTGTAGAGCGAGTGTGGAGAGTTGGAATCTTCAGTCCAGAGATTGGCGGTGACCCAGTTCTTTTCCAACATCTGTTCTGGTTTTATTCTCACCCCGCTGTTTACATCATGATTCTTCCTGCAATGGGAATTATCAGTGAGATCATTGCGGCGTTTGCTCGAAAGAGAATTTTCGGTTATACGTTTGTTGCTTTTTCCAGCATGGCTATTGCGGTCCTCGGTTTCCTTGTTTGGGGTCACCACATGTTCGTGACCAGCCAGTCAATGTACTCGAGTATGGTGTTTTCAATTATTAGTTTCCTTGTAGCAGTTCCGTCTGCCATTAAGGTTTTCAACTGGACCGCAACCATCTATAAAGGGTCTATCGACTTCTCAGCTCCAATGATTTACGCATTAGGGTTCTTGGGCCTTTTCACAATTGGTGGACTTACGGGGCTGTTCTTAGCCTCTTTAGGCACCGACATTCACTTAACAGACACCTACTTTGTTGTTGCCCATTTTCACTATGTTATGGTGGGAGGCACACTGTTAGGCTTTCTGGGTGGACTGCACTTCTGGTGGCCAAAGATGACCGGAAAGATGTACTCAGATATCTGGGCTCGAATTGCAGGGGCCCTGACATTCATCGGATTTAACTTGACGTTCTTTCCGCAGTTCATGGTTGGTTATCTTGGAATGCCGCGCCGATATCACTTTTATCCCGAGGAATTCCAAGCTTATCATGTTATGTCTTCGGCAGGAGCGGCAGTTCTTGCTATTGCATTGATTATGCCCGCGTTCTATTTGACGTGGTCTATCATTGCAGGTCCAAAGGCTGCAGCAAACCCGCACGATGCAATCGGACTGGAATGGTACACATTTTCCCCACCACCGACCTTAAACTTTGATGTACCGCCGATCGTGACCTGGGAAGCATACGATTATGAGTCACTTGGTGCCGACGATGAGAATATACCGACAAGACCGAGTGATGTACCACATTTTAGTCCGGTAACGAAGGATGGGGATTAGTATGAGTACTGATGTAATGCCTATCAGTCATGTTCACGCGGTTGAGCATGAGCATCATGATCCGAATCAGGCTCACCAGTTCGATGATATGGAACAGCAGAATGAATCCTATATTGTCGGAATGTGGACATTCCTTGTAACCGAGATTATGTTCTTCGGTGCTCTTTTCTTGGCATATGTTTTGTTTAGAAGCCAACACCCGGCGGCCTTCATAGATGCGCACCGTCACCTTGACGTCGGACTTGGAGCTACGAATACGGTTGTCTTGCTCTCTAGCTCTCTTTTTGCGGCACTTGCCGTGCGGGGGGCTCAACTGCAGCAGAAGGGTACTCAACTGTTTTGGTTAGCTCTAACTTTGGTTTGTGCCTTTGCATTCCTTGGCATCAAAACAAAAGAGTATACGCACAAGTTTGAAGAGCATCTGTATCCGGGTTCCACATTTCATTATCACAGTGTTGGCGAAAGTGGTGGTCCGTCAGAGTCGGCAATGCTTAGCCCTGAGAAGAGCAACATTCCACAGGGACAGGCAGAGTTGTTCTTTGTCATCTATTTCTGTATGACAGGGTTACATGGTATTCACGTTATCATTGGAATCATAACTATTACAACACTGTGGTTGATGATTAAGTTCAATCACAAAAATACAAATTACTTTATGTGGGTAGAGATGGCAGGGTTGTATTGGCACTTTGTCGATATCGTGTGGATCTTCCTGTTCCCGCTCTTCTACCTGATCCCGGGTAAATAAGATATGTCAACTCATGTTTCAACTGCCCCTGGGGCAGAGATCGCGAATAACCACCATGAACATAATGTAGCGCCAGTAATGGAATATGTGAAGGCGTACTTTGGATTGTTGGGTCTAATGGTTCTTACGATTCTAGCTTCCCAGCATGATTTTGGTACCATGAACAATGTTATTGCCATGGTAATTGCAATGGTCAAGGCTGTTATAGTGGTGCTTGTTTTCATGCAAGTGAAGAGCGGAACAAAGCTTGTCTGGCTGTGGGCTGCACTCGGTTTTATCTGGTTCTTGCTACTGTTTGGAATTTTGGGTGATTACCAGACGAGGGATTGGGTTCGATCACCAGGTTGGGAGAATCCCGCTCCGTCGTCCAATACCTTACAGCAGGAGAAGTAATAGGAAAATGCCCGCGCACTTTGCGCGGGCATTTTTTATGTCTAGATCTAATTGATCAAAGACTACTGTTAATGGGTTAAGGCATGCCAGTTTAAGATTCCTAATTGAATGAGTGTTTGGTTCAATAACGACAGTCCAAGAGCCAATACTGCCGATGCACCCAAAATAGGTATCAGCTTCATAACCTTACTGTTATCTGACCAGTTGTTCAATTTCGACCCCGCTTTGACCATTATTATGCCAATGGTCACCAAGACAGCTCCTAATCCTGCACTAAATGCTGTGATCAGAGCAATCCCCATCATGATATTTCCCAACTGAATTGCTGCTGCGAGCACTGCAATGGCGTCTGGGCATGGCGCCAGTCCACCTGCTATTCCAATTGACCAGAGTGATCCAGAATGTGAATGTGTGTTGGGGAACGCGTGACCGTGGTGATGATCGTGTACTTCCTCATTCGGGCCACTCTGGGAAGTTTCGTCAGAGTGGTCGTTGTCATGGGAATGAGTATGATGGTGATCGACATTTAGTCCGTACCATCTTAATAATCCTCGCAAAAGAAGAAAGCAGCCGGCTGACAGTACGAGTAGTCCTGAAACGATTCCCATCCACGCTCCAAGTGCGCGTTCCGAGAAATAGTGGGAAACACCTAAAACTGCAAATCCGAACAAGTATACGGATCCGACATGTGCTCCGGTCGTGATAAGGCCAAGTTTAATTGCATCTTTGACTGTGCCACGCTCCGCAACTAGGTAAGCTCCCACTAGTGCTTTACCGTGTCCTGGCGTAAGCGCATGGGCTGCACCGAGAATGAATGCAACGCCAAGGGCAGCAAAGAGATTAATTCCTCTGGAGCCATAGGAAGGTAAGAGTTGCCGAAAGTTTGACGAGTACTGCTCTCGGATTAGCGCGTTTTTGGTGTCTGGTACTTTGCGAGGGTTTAGAACGGACCCGGGCGATGTATTCCGACCGTGAAATCGAAATATTGCAGACCGATTGATCGAACTTGAAGAGTCAACAATCGGAGCGCCGGTGTCGGATCCAAACACGGGCTTGGTAATAACATAGGAATACCCAGGAAATCCGACGGAAGTAATGCGCAAGGAATGATTGCCAGTAATCTCTTGTGGTATTGGCACCTCAAACTCAAAGTCCAGGGTAGGGGAATTCCCTGTAATCAGGTCTTCGTAGGTCGGCAGTGTCGAAGAAATCAGATTAAATGGAATCGGAATGTCGTCTAACGTTGTAGTTGTGGTAGATGCGATGGAACTTGTGAACGCACTTTTCTCTACAGGGGAGATCGTTCGATTTTTGTCCCTGTCAATTTGGTTCCAGATTTTAAATGTGACTAGACCACCGACAAGGATTTGATATTTGATTCGCACGCGATTGGGCTTGAACTGTGCAGAGTAAAAGTGATATAGATTGAGTTCATCCAGAGGATGCGCATAGCTGACCGAACATGTACAGGAAAGTCCCAATACGAGTAAATACTGTCGCTGTGATTTCAACGAGAATCCATAATATTTATGGAGGGTGTTCAATTGATCCCTACTACTAACGGATTCCTGCGAGCACGCGACTGTCTTTAACCCCAAGAGAGGTGTAGATCTCACGCGTCGCGGTGGAGCGATTGAAAGTGTAGAAGTGTATACCGCGTATCTTATTATCTAATAGATCCCGACATTGTTCGGTAGCCCAGTGGATACCGACTCTTCGCACTGCTGTTTCGTCACCATCACACCTTTGAATTGCCCGGAGTAACTTAGCCGGATAGTGTATACCTAAGGCGAGTTCTGACATTCGGGCTAGGTTCTTGCTTGTGATAATCGGCATGATACCAGCGATGATAGGAACATCAATCCCCGCCAATTCACATCGCTCTCGGAAGTCGTAAAAATCGTGGTTGTCGAAGAATAGCTGCGTAACGATGTAGTTAGCACCAGCATCCACCTTTGCCTTTAAGTAATCGATTTCCAGTAGCCGATTGGGTGTAGCTGGGTGCCCTTCGGGATACCCGCCAACACCGATCCCAAATCCCCGTGGGTCTGGATGGACGCCGGAACGATTGAACTCAGAAATATGACTAACGAGATCCGCAGCATATCGGAAGGCGTCATTTGAACGGTCGTACCCTGGCATATTCTTCGGAGGGTCGCCACTTAGAGCTTGAATATTCGAGATACCGTGTTGTGCGTACCGTAATAAAATCGAATCGATCTCAGACCTCGAGTGACACACTGTGGTGAGATGGGGAACAGGATCGAGTTGACCTCCGTCCTTGAGTGTAACAACTAGGTCGTGCGTACTGTTTCGAGTTGATCCACCTGCACCATATGTTACTGATACAAAATTAGGTTTCAACTCTTCTAATTCTGCTATAGCAGGATAGAGCTCTTGAGCTGATGTTTCGTTGCGTGGAGGGGAGAACTCAAAGCTAAATGTTGTTGGAGTACTCTTGAAGATATCAAGTATGTGCATTTATTTTTCTCCTCCCTTTCCGGATTTGTCCTTGTCAAACGAGGATACGTAGTATAACCCGATAATTTATACGCTGTCAAACGAAGCCATCGGTTGTTCATTCAAAGAGACGACCAACAGATTGTGCTTAGGAAACAAATAAGCGTTTACATTCGTACACTATATTGGGTAATATTAGGGTGAACAAATGGGGGAATTGAAGATGTCTATTTCATTGACTTATCCAGAGGCCGATTGCGCTCAACATCGCAACATATTGTTGCCAGATACGATGCGCTTTATAAAAAAGGTGACACTGCTTCTAGTAGCAACGTTGACTATATTTGGGATTGGCAGAATGTCGACTACAGGGGTGATGGGTAATGATGGATTGGTCGTATTGGACGACACAAGGGACGGAACAGCAGCTAAGGCACGAGTTCAGCAGATATATTCAGAATTTGACAATGGTTACGCGTTCGTATCCGGCGAGATTGTCAATCTTTCTGAAAAGAGTATGTCTAACCTTCAGATTGTAACGGAGTACTTTGATAAGCAATCTCGGTTGTTGTCTACTGAGATTTCGGTCCCCACATTCTCAGGCATCAGCCAGAGAGATTCGGTGCCCTTCTCTGTGTTGACCCCAAGGAAACCAGGAATGACATCAGTGAAAATTAGTTTGAGGACTTCGGACGGTAAAGCAGTTCCATCGATCTGTTCAGAGTAGAATGTAAAACGTTGGCTGGCACGTGCGGTGTGCCAGCCATATTCGTGAGATAGACTAACTGTTGCCGTATTTTTTGATTGCGCTGGGCAAATCAACTTCGGATAGGCTAGTCCAAGCCTTGATGTGCATCATGGCTACTTCTAGGTCAGAGCCGTAGTAAGCTGGATCGCCAGCACTTGCGTACGACGTATTACGATTTGCATATCTAGGCAGCAAGTAAACCTGAAATTCTGGTTTTTCTTTTCTGTGTCGCAGTGGAATGCTCTCTGCGGTGTAGTCTTTGACTACAAGTTGCGCTCGACCGGTTTTGCCGATTATAACGTGTTTTACTTCCATTGTGATCTTTTCCTTTCTCCAACGATGCTTTGAAACTTCTGTGAATCAAACAGCCCGGTTTGGATAGATTCCAAACCGGGCTGAAATGAGCGTGAACCGCTAATCTTTCACAACCGATTTGGACGTCCGTAGCTAAACAAAATCGAACCATCATTCATATGTCTTAATCCATCACCTGTAGAGTGACCGAAAGAAAGGAGAGTAACCATGACCCTCCGCTTCTTAAAAGCGTGACCCTTCTGATGCAACGTAAAGATAGATGTGTTCGTTTTGTTAGTCATGAATGTTTATCGAAAGGCGATATTAATCTTTCTCATATTGAGAATCTTCGTACCGCCGTGTTAACTCTATATTATTGTACGAACTGCAGAATGTCAAGGTCCGATGCAACATTGTAGAGGAGTTGGGTGTGAATTTATGGAACCTATGCTCACTTTACTCGTAATTGGATCGCCATGGGTGAGGATGTTATCAACCCGATTCTTGGGCGGTAGTAGACTATCAGTAAGAAGGTCAATAAGTCATAAGTTTAGGAGCAAAATGAGATTTAGATACTGTTTGTTCACATATATTGCATTCACAATGATGAGCGTAACTGCCCAGCAAAGTTTGTCGCAACTGAGTAATTTCGGAGAAGCAATTGCAATCGTTGGGGCACGAATAGAGATTGGGAATGGGAAGGTCATCGAGAAGGGCACTGTTGTACTTCGCGATGGTCTTATTGAATCTGTTGGGGTGAATATCCCCGTAGGCAAGGATATCGAGGTAATAAAGGGTGACGGGCTAACCATCTACCCAGGCTTCATTGATTCTGGGCTTCAAAAAGGCTACAAGATCCCGGAAGCATTGCCCAATCAGGATGATGCTAGACCAACTCTTATCGACCCGCCGACCGAAATGCGGGAGGCCAATCGAAAGGGCATTCGACCGGAGTTGCGATTTTCAACGCTTCTTGATCTTTCTGAATCCACGCTTGAACCCATACGAAAAGCTGGGTTTACAACTGCTCTCATTATTCCGAATGTTGGATTAATTGGCGGGCAGTCGTGTCTGGTCAATCTCTCAGGGAGAGCACGTCGCATGGCGATAGTCAAAAGTGATATTGCGATGTATATGGCATTTCAGAATCCTGGTAACGGAGCTTCGTTTCCTGGGACACTCTTTGGCTACTTTTCCTTGCTTAGGCAAACCCTCCTTGATGCGCACAGGATGAGTTTTACTGAATCGAATTTTCGACTGAACGGTGGTAACCGCCCTGTTTCCGATGACAGCTTGGCTGCGTTGACCAATGTGCTTTCAAAAAAGCAGTTGGTAATAGCCGAGGCCGACAGCCCTGCAAGGATTGAACGATTGGGTGAGCTTGTCAATGAATTTGGACTCCGGAGCGCCATTTATGGTGGGCTCGAATCGTGGAGAACAGTCAGTACGATATCAAAATCAGGTCAACCGGTCATTGTTGGTTTGAATTGGGGTGAGGAAGCCAAGACAACCGACGAAATGAAGCCAACTGACAAAAAGCTTGATGGGCCAAAAAAGGCCGACGTCAAAAAAGAGGATCCTAAGAAACCGGACGACAAGAAAGAGGAACCAGCAAAACCTTCTGAAGATGAAAAGTACTTGGGTACGGCGGTTAAACAAGAGCGACGACGAATTTGGGAAGAGAAGGTTGCCAACGCGAGCGTACTTGCTAAGTCAGGCGTAAAGATAGCCTTCACCAGTCGAGGGTTAAAGAGCCACGATGAGTTTTGGACCAACTTGAGGTCTGCAATTAAGTTTGGGCTTGCACGTGACAGTGCGCTTGCTGGGCTGACTATTATGCCTGCACAGATATTGGGATTGGAAAAGCAACTGGGGACCATAGAGCCGGGCAAAATTGCCAATCTGACGATTATGGATGGAGACTTTGTAGAGAGCAAAACCAAAGTTAGATACGTAATCATTGATGGTATCAAGTTTGATCCTGAAGCTCCAAAGGAAAACAGCTCCCCTGTAACACCGCCGACCTTGACTGAAGGGCGTGGTGGCTCACGATGAAATGGGCTCT
>CAISOI010000268.1 GCA_903886985.1 uncultured Chthonomonas sp. | reverse complement strand
CTACCCCACTTTTCACCGTATTGCGGCGAGGCGAGCAATCTATCAACTACCTTTTCCCAAGCAATTGGGCTCTTGTCCGCAATAAAGGCAGCTACTTGCTCCGGTGTCGGTGGCAGGCCAGTCAAATCATAAGTTGCTCGTCGTATCAAAGATGCTTTTGATGCCTGAGGATTTGGTTGAAGTCCGGTATTCTCGAGTTTGTGCAAAACAAAATTGTCGATAGAATTGACTACCCAAAGTTTGTTCTTGACTGAAGGAACTGCGACAGTTCTAACTTTCTGGAAGGACCAAAACTTCATATTCTCAGAATTTACAGCAGGAGGAGCGTTCTTCTGAACAGGCTGAGACAAGCTGACACCTGTTGGCCACTTTGCTCCTTTGGAAATCCATCGAGTGAGAACTTCAATGTCTTTTGAGGGCAGTTTGCCAGCTGGCGGCATTTGGGGTCCACGGTAGGCGACAGCTTTAAACATTAGGCTGTCTTCAAGTTTGGGTGCAACCAGTGGTCCCGTTGAGCCGCCCTTCAGGAAATGGGCTGAATTTGTAAGGGAGAGACCACCGGCTGGTTTTTCGCCACTATGGCATGTCAGACAATTCTTTTCAAGGATGGGCTTGATCTCTTTGGTGAATACTAGATCTGAGGAAAGCTTGGTCTTCGATTGATAGACAGCAGCAATACCGATTTGACTGGCAACAGCACCCAGTGTGAAAAGAGCGGCAAACGTGAGATACAGACGAGATGACGTCATAGATTTCCTAATTCAACAAAATCAAAATTCTTAGCGGAGCGGACGAGCACCTTCAACACGATTGACAATCTTGATTGGCAACCCTGCCTCAATAAATCCTTCGCGTAGTACTCTATGATACCATCCGGAGCGACCGTTCGAAACTATCTGTCGAACCAGCCCCGGGCGATCCAAGCGACGTTCCTGCTTAAAACAAGGCTGCCTTAAGCGAGTAACCTGCAAGAGCACCTCTCCAATTTCATAAGTGTCGCCTTCGCAGACATTTGTTTCGTTTAATCTTGTTACACAGAGGTTCTCACCAAAAGATCCATATTGGAGTGGGTCGATATTTAACTCTTTTGACCATTCAGGATAATAATCGGCGCAATAAGCCATTACAGCCTGGTCTGGACCGCCGTGATGAACCTGATCTGCCTGATGATCACCTTGAACACCAAGCGTGCCTACAAAGACCGGACCCTCAACTGGCACCTTAAATATTGCAGTCGTCCAATCCCGAAACTCTGGGTTTGACTCTTTATAGTAGTGGAGGTCTTGAATTACTCCCGTTTGAATCGAAACAAGTTTGCCGATGACATCGTCAGACATTTGTGTATCTCTATAGCTTTCACATCAAAAATCATCTTGCAGAGACAGTTGAGAAAAGTCATAATACCATTCATGGACAACAAACCAGAAGTTCCTAAGCCGACGAAATCGCGTTCCAGACAGAAGCTCTTAACTATTTTATTTCTTGCTACAGTAGTGTTAGGTGGGATTGCATTTTGGTGGCGGGACATCAATAGTGCAGTAGCTACTGACGATGTATTTAACCCTATGTACTGGTATCGGCGTGCAAAGGGTGAAGATCTTTACGACCCAGAAACTCTGCGACTATTTCACGGCAACCACCTCCGGAAAGAGATAGCCCTCACTATTGATGACGGTCCGCACACACCGACCGGCGATCAGCTACTGGATATTCTAAAATCGGAGAAGATCAAGGCAACTTTCTTTGTGGTTGGGAAGAAAATGAAGCAGCGGCCAGATTTGATTAAGCGCATGGTCGCGGAGGGGCACGAAGTAGCCAATCATACTCAGGATCATCTTAGATTGCCCTCTCTTCTTGATCGTCAGGTCCGTGACGAGATCAACAACTGTGACATAAACTTCAATCGGATTACAGGTCTGCATTTTAGTCTAATGCGACCCCCCGGAGTTCAATACAACGACAAAGTGCTGGCAGTTACAAAGTCGATGAACTACCAGGTGATCACCTGGACGTGTGCTGCCAAAGACTTTGAGGATGTGACACCGGATTACATTGTAAACCGTATTCTCAGTAAGGTTGAAAACGGCAGTATCATTTTATTACATGACGACCGCCCGTCGACGGTGACTGCCCTGCCCAGGATTATTGCTGCTTTGAAAAGAGAAGGCTATCAGTTTGTCACTGTTACGGAGATGCTCGCGCACTTACCAAAGCCAGTAATTCCTACAAAAGTTGTAGCAAATAGTCGATAGTTATTGTAATTAATGTCGAGCGGGGAACAAAATATGTTGTTTCCTCCGTAACCGATACATAAGTCACGCTCAATGATTAACTTACAGTGAACGTGGAGAAGGTCCAATATGGAATGGACGAACACCCTCTCGAAAGAGGGAACTAACAGTCGTGGAGAATTTGATGCTCTGGTGAGACGTTGTCACCGGCAAGCATACAATATCGCCTACAGGTTGGCAGGCAATCATGCGGATGCAGAAGATATTACTCAAGAAGCGTTCCTGCGTGCTTACAGATTTTTTGACCGATACAATAGTCAGATGCCGTTTGAGAATTGGCTTTACAGAATCATCTCAAATGTCTTTATTGATGAGCTGAGGAAAAAGCCAAAGGTCAGGCTGCAATCGATTGACCAACCGATTTCGTCCAGTGAACCGGATAGTGAAGTTCGACTTGAACTTCCAGATCAGACCAATGACCCGGAATGGATGATGATGCAGGTCGAGTTGGATGAGACCTTGCAGAATGCTCTTAGCAGTATTCCTGTGGATTTTCGACAAGCCGTTGTCTTGGCAGATGTTGAAGGCATGTCCTACGAAGAGATTGCGGACGTAATGGGGTGTTCCCTTGGAACAGTGCGATCACGGTTGCATAGGGGTCGCAAGATGTTGCGAGCGCGATTAGGTCAGCCAAAATAGTTTTAAGGCGCCGTAAGGTGCTAAGTTTAGGAGTTGGATTTGAATTGTCGTAAAGTTAACAATTTGTTGTCGGCTTATATTGATGGTGAACTGGCCGG
>CAISOI010000267.1 GCA_903886985.1 uncultured Chthonomonas sp. | reverse complement strand
GTTCCATTGGAAACTAGTCTGAGTCTGACTTAACATTAGAGCCAAAGTGTCGAGACGTACCGCTACTCGAGCTATGGTTGGCAAAAAAAGTGCCCTGCGTGATTTATATCGCGCAGGGCTAAATATTCTTGGTAATGCGGTCGAACAATAATGCTGTATGGCGTTGAGGCGATAAAACGGTTTGGATTAGGTTCTAGACAGCGGGAGTCATCTTGCCATCGAAGCCGATGCCAGATTGACCCGGTCGAACAAATTTACCGATCACCCAAAGTGCCGCATAGAGCGGGAATGTCAGAACCAGCAGGACCACTCCGGCTGCATTGGATGCAAGTGCATGTGCAGGGCTCTTTTGGTCGCCTTCTTCCAGACTTGGTTGAGTGCTGGAAAGGTACATATCGTCGGTGACCGTGATGGCAGAGTTGATCCGGGTGTGAACCAATCGCTTCGCATCTGCGACACAGTGATCAAGTTCTAATCCTTCTCCCACATAAGTCTCTTGCATGACCAGCGAATTTTCGATACTGGTGCCTCGATCTACAATACAACCTTCGCTGATGACCGCTCTTCCGATCTCTGCGCCTGCCTCAATTCGGCAATTGGCTCCTAAGAAAGCAGGTCCGGTAATCTTTGCCGATGCGTGTACTACCGCATTGTGAGCGGCGCGGACGCCTTCTGCAATGACGCGGCCTACAAGTTCGATACCAGAGAAGGCTCCGGAGAGGACTGCGCTCTGGGAAGCGATCAATTCTGCAAATGTTCGTGCAGAAAGTGCTGCAGGCATTGCAACTTGGGTCGGTAGCGTTCCCGCAGACATTAACAATGCGTCGCCAAATGCTTTCTCGTCCATGCCTTCAGATGCGGCTGATAGTAGACTGGCAGGAATACATGCCCATCCCGCCCATTCGAAAGCGACTTCCGTTTCGTTAGGAGCAGGGGTCTTCAAGAAGTAGGTAACTTCCTCAACACTGGACCCGATATTGCGCAGTTGGTTAGGCTGAATTTGGGGAAGACGGTCAGCGTGTGCAAGCAAAATTGGTTCGTTAGGATTTTCAGATTTGATCCGGCTTAGAACTCCGTAAGGCTGTTTCGCACTTGGAACACAGTGGTAATTGAATTGAACTCCCCATCGTGAACCGTCACCGAGGACATCCTGAAATTTTTCACTGTGTGAGCTCAGCACAACATCAAAGCGCGTGGCGCCTTCAGCGGCGAGAGACTCGACAACATGGTGAATAAAAGGACGATCCACTAAGGGAAGAAGGGGCGCAGGAGTGCGACCATTCAAAGAATCTATTGCTGGGCAATGTCCCGTCGCAAAAAGAACTACTCTCATTTCAATACTCCGTTATTCCAAGAATTTGCTGTTGACCTTAATAGTGGAGGCAGTCAACGCTATAATCAATCTTAATTGGACTTCGTCGCTTCGGCGTCTCCAACCGGCGATATCATATAATAGTTCGGGAACATTAACTCTCCATTAATTGAATCGAGATCCAAGTTAACGGTATGGGGCATTCAATTGGGACGTTTGAAGTCTGCACTGAAGCCCCTAATGTAGTTCAATTCAACCAATGTACTATTTAGATTAGGATTCATCTGAATGTTGTGGTACAGTGGTGTGTCACTTATAAAGAAGTTACAAGATAAGATCCAGGTATGAGCCTCACGGTAGAGTAACCGAAAGCCCGTTTAATAACGGAAGTAGCTTCGGATTGACATTCGTGGTCGGATCGGCTATACTGGAGGGTCATTGGTAAAAATGGAGGATATTCAGAGTGCCGTTAGTGTCTGACCGTAAAACCTCGATCATCGAGGATCATAAGACCCACGATAGTGATACAGGGTCGCCAGAAGTACAGGTTGCGTTGCTTACAGCACGAATCAACCAATTAACCGAACATCTTAAGCTTCACAAGCACGACTACCACTCACGACGTGGATTGATGATGATGGTAGGGCGTAGAAGACGTATGTTGAACTATCTGAGCAGCAGGGACATTGAGCGATATCGCGCACTTGTAAGCCGCCTCGGTATTAGAAGCAAGATTTAATTTCATTGTGAGCGTTAAGTAATCGGGTTGAGCGTTGGGGTCACTACCTTAACGCTCTTTATCTGTTACTCAACGCTCTTTTTGTTTCCAGGAGAAACGTGTGGCACATTTTGTTGAAGGAACGTTTGGTGGAAAGACTTTGCGCCTTGAAACGGGCAAAGTAGCCAAACAGGCCGGCGGAAGCTGCTGGCTAAGCATGGGGGATACCGTCGTTCTCGGTACCGCTACCATGGCTCACAATGCAAGAGAAGGAATGGATTTCTTTCCTCTGACTTGTGATTATGAAGAACGAAAATATGCTGTTGGCAAAATAGCCGGTGGTTTCATTAAGCGTGGCGGTCGCCCGAGTGAAAAGGCAGTACTAACTTCCCGCTTGATGGACAGACCAGTTCGCCCATTGTTCCCTTATGGCTTGCGAAATGACGTCCAGATTATCGCTACGACGTTGTCGGTTGAGCACGAGTTTCTGCCAGACGTTTTAGCGGTCGTGGCAGCGTCTGCTGCAATTACCGTCTCAGATATCCCTTGGAACGGACCTATTGGATGCGTTCGTGTTGGGCGTGTCGAAGGCGAGTTCGTTATCAATCCATCTCTCGCAGAGTTGGAAATTTCCGATATCGATCTCATTGTGGCGGGTACGGATGATGTAGTAAACATGTTGGAAGCCGGCGCAAACGAAGTTTCTGAAGAGGACTTCATTGCGGCAATCCAATTTGGTCATGCAGCAATAAAAGAACAGATCGTCATCCAACTGCAGCTTAAAGAATTGGCTGGCAAAGAAAAGCGACACGTCCACCTCCACCTGGTGGATGCAGATATTTTGAGCATTGTCCGAGAGAGAACGTCCTCTGAATTGCGACAAGCTGTTCAGAATCCTGACAAAGCTGCTCGCGAAAGTGGAATATCTGAAATCACCGCAGAAATAGTCGCACGACTTCTGTTAGAATTCCCTGACCAGAAATCACAGCTTACAGAAGCTGTTGATAAAGTGATTAAAGAACAGATTCGTCTGTTAATCATTGAAGAAGGCAAGCGCCCAGACGGCCGTAAACTCGACGAAGTTCGACCTATCAGTTGTGAAGTAAGCTTGTTGCCTCGTGTTCACGGCTCTGGTCTCTTTACCCGCGGACAGACGCAGGTTCTTACCTCGATCGTCCTAGGCAGCACTGACGATTCCCAGTCAATCGATGGCCTCGAAGGTGACTTTGAAAAGTACTACATGCATTTCTACAACTTCCCACCCTATTCCGTTGGTGAAGCGAAGCCAATGCGGGGACCGGGACGACGTGAAATTGGTCACGGTGCACTTGCTGAGCGCGCACTGGAGCCAGTCATTCCGAAAAAAGCTGACTTCCCTTACACGATGCTTCTGACCTCGGAATGTCTTGAATCCAATGGTTCCACCTCAATGGGATCTACTTGCGGATCTACGTTGGCTCTTATGGATGCCGGTGTACCGATCAAGGCACCTGTTAGTGGTATCGCAATGGGATTGATGACGCTTGGAGATAAGTTTGAAGTCTTAACTGATATCCAGGGCTTGGAAGACTTTTCCGGCGACATGGACTTCAAGGTTGCAGGTACGGATGCTGGAATTACCGCAATACAACTCGACACGAAAATACGCGGGTTGACTGCGGAAATGATCAGCAAGACACTCTTCGACGCAAAGATCGGTCGAAAGCACATTCTTGGTAAAATGCTTGAAGCGATTGAAGTTCCACGCGAAGAGATGAGCAAATTTGCTCCTCGCGTTACTTCAGTAAAGATCAATCCTGAAAAGATTGGTGCAGTCATTGGGCCCGGTGGCAAGAATATCAAGTCGATCGAAGCCGAAAGCGGCGCCAAGATCAGTATTGAACAGGATGGGACGATCTTCATCTCTTCTGTAAATGCAGATGGTGCAGAGCTTGCAGCTAATATGATCCGCGGTATGACTTCGGAAATCGAAGTCGGTACCATCTTCACCGGTAAAGTTGTTCGCTTGATGGGTATGGGAGCTTTTATTGAATTCCTTCCCGGAAAAGATGGACTCTGCCACACCTCGCTCCTTGCAGACCCTGCTCCAAAACGACCGGATGACGTCGTCAAAATTGGCGATGAAATCAAGGTGCGAGTTGTCGAAGTCGATCCACAAGGCAGAGTAAACCTTTCCGCCATCAATTTGGATCAGCCGTATGATCCATCGATGGCAAAACGGGCTGGCGGCGATGATCGCGGTGACCGTGGTCGCGGTGGATTTGGCGGTGGTGGTGGGCGAGATCGTGGTCGCGGTGGATTTGGCG
>CAISOI010000266.1 GCA_903886985.1 uncultured Chthonomonas sp. | reverse complement strand
AGTGGCTTGCGGCCTGCACCCCCGACGGACAAAAGAACTCTGATACGTCGAGCGACTTTCGATCTCACCGGCTTGCCACCAACTCGAGACGAAGTGAAATCATTTTTAGACGACAAGCGACCAAATGCCTACGCAATCCTTATTGATCGACTTCTCTCTACCCCCGCTTACGGAGAAAAATGGGGCAGGCATTGGTTGGATGCTGCGAGATATGCAGATTCAAATGGGGTTGATGAAAACTTAGTCTATACCGAGGCGTGGAGATATCGAGACTACGTTGTTCGGGCGATGAATCAAGACAAACCTATTAATCGATTCTTTCAAGAACAGATTGCAGGCGACCTGTTGCCACCGGACAAGGATGCAGGGTTCGATCCAATAATTGCGACAGGATACCTCTCCCTGGGCCCAAAAATGCTTGCAGAGGACGATCCTGTAAAACAGGAACTCGACATTATTGACGAGCAAATCGATACCATGAGCAAAACATTTCTTGGAATCACGCTCGGATGTGCTCGATGCCATGACCACAAGTTTGATCCATTTCCCACCACAGATTATTATGCTCTCGCTGGGATATTCAAGAGTACGCGCACAATGATGAACTTTAAGAATATGGCAGAGTGGCAGGAGGTTGTCCTCGCTCCAAAAGAGGTCAGTGAAAAATCGCGGGCATTGGATGTCGAAATTAAGAAGCTCCGAGCAAAGTCCGAGGAGATCAAATCCAAAGCGAGCGAAGTACTTGTGGTGGCCGCCAAAGCACGCGTGAGCGATTATATACGTGCTGCGCAGTCTATTCTCGCATCGCGTCCAGCAACGACTACTTTTACCCCGGTAATATCGACTGCGACAACGGATACCGCACCGGGCTCGACCTCCATTCCGGCAATCGACTTTGTTACTGGCAATGTCTCAAAAGATACAGGTGGATTTGGCAAAGGAATTGGCGTACTTGTAAACTCCGGAACCTATCCAAACCAAGCTGACTATGAATTTGTTGCTCCCGAAGCATCCACATATCAATTGGATTTGCGGTACGCATCGGGCGATCCGCGCGCATGTCGGGTTATTGTGAATGGAGTGTTGATTATTGCTAACTCCGCGGGGCAGGTGACGGGTGGATTTTATCCCCAACACCAAAAATGGTTTGCAGAAGGAATTATTCCGCTGAAGGCTGGAAAGAACACTATTCGGCTTGAGCGAGAGAATTATTTTCCACATATCAGCCGATTGCTGCTTACCCAGCGCAAGGGCATAGCCTACACCAAATCTCCAGAACAGATTGCTGCGGAGACTGGATTGATACCTGAGTTTATTGCCATGGCTGTAACTCAGTTGAAGTCATCCAAGGATGCTTCCCCGAAAGTCGAATTTGAAGCTCCAGACAATCCTGAGCATCTTTTTCCAAAGGATATTCAGTCTCAGCTTAAAGCACTAACCGGTGAAATTTCCCGCCTGAACAAAGAAAAGCCAAAGGCGGATAAAGCAATGGCAGTTTCCGACGGAAAGCCCACTTCTCTGAAGGTCCACATCCGCGGGAGTTATCTCACCTTGGGCGATGAATGTCCGAGGCGATTTCCCGTCGTTTTGGCGGGTCTCAATCAATCAGCAATTCCCGAAAAGTCCAGTGGTAGATTGGAACTTGCAGAATGGATGACGAAGCCGAATAATCCATTGACGGCGCGGGTATTCGTTAATAGAGTTTGGAGATGGCATTTTGGCAAGGGGATCGTTGGATCAGTCGACAATTTTGGAATGCTGGGGGATCGACCTACCAATCAGCCCCTATTAGACCATCTTGCTACAACTTTTGTAGATGAGGGTTGGTCGCTTAAATCGCTGCACAGGCACATTATGTTGTCCAGCACATATCAAATGAGCAGCAAATTCGACCAACGCTCGGCTAAAGTGGATCCAGAAAACATACTTCACTGGAGATTTGATCGAAGAAGATTAGAAGCGGAAGAGATACGCGACTCTATGTTGGCAGTGAGCGGTCAACTCGACAAGACACTCGGGGGTTCTCTGCTGAAGTTCAAAGATAGACAATATGTCACCAGCACCGCAAACAATGATCCTGTAGATTACAAGAGCAACCGTCGATCACTCTACCTACCCATCGTTCGGAGCGCGCTGTTTGACGTCTATACTGCGTTCGATTTCGGCGATCCCACCGTCATGAACGGGGATCGGCCGACCACAACCGTTGCGCCACAAGCACTGTT
>CAISOI010000265.1 GCA_903886985.1 uncultured Chthonomonas sp. | reverse complement strand
GGTGCCACTCCCGTTGCCACTTTCACTACTATCGACTTTGGAGAAAAGTATTGGACGAAATTATTCGATTGCAATTTAATGAGCACAATGTATCTTTGAGACGCTTTGTGCAGCTTGATCCAGAGTCAAATCTTGGGTTGCAGCTGAAACTCAAACTTGACGAATACCGACAACGACTTTTACAGCCTGATCTAGACTCCCATCGGGAGACCAGTGCAAACTACAAAATTTGGGTTCTCGGTCTCCTACTTGCCAATTCTAAACTCGATTTTGAACACCTTCGGGCAAAAGTCATCTCCGCTGCTGAAAACCATACGCTTTCACTCGCATATCTCGCTTATGCCTGGAAAGTCATTGAAAACTACGTCTACGACTCTGGCACCAATAACCGTGGCGGAACCGGCCTACCCGAATTACCCTGGACATTTGGAGCTACGACTCCTCTTGGTCACCCAATGTCGGCTCCCGTGCCTGGCGAATGGCAGACATTATAGGACTGCCTCAGAATTCGTCCTCAACATCATAACAAGAGTAGAAGTAAGGCGTCGCCGCTTCAAACTCTGCAGCACATGTATCGACCATCTTGTAGGTTGGTACAATTCCAAGTGCCTTGCGTATGTCTCGAACCATGCGCTCCGTAATCCCCGCGTTCTCAGCAATCTGGCGATCGGTGAATCCGAGACGTTTTGCTTGCTTTAGGAGCGATACTCCTTCGGATTCGTTATCCGGTTCATCGATCAATAAGCCAATCTGCTTGCCATGTAGCTTTAGCCGAGTCTCAAATTCAATTAAGCCGCCGATCTTATGTAAGAACCACTCGTCCACATTCGATAGCGCGTGGATCTCTTCCACCATGTAGCCCCGTCGAAACGCTTCAGCAATCGCAAAGAGCCGCTCATCATTAGGAACGGAAATCTTCTCTTCCAATTGGACGTCCGACAATGTGTGGATTCCCTTGGTGGAAAGACCATATGCTCCAATCTCAAGGCTGCGAATCGCTTTCATCAATGCCGGCTCAAAGGCGCGGTCGATGGACATAACTTCGCCGGTTGCCTTCATTTGCGTAGTAATACGCCGGTCTGCCAGTTTGAACTTGTCAAAGGGCCACCGTGGAATTTTCACAACGAGATAATCAAGAGCAGGCTCAAAGCATGCTAGAGTCTTTTTGGTGACTGCATTTTGAATTTCATCCAGGTGCATACCAATTGCAATCTTGGAAGAGACTCGTGCTATCGGATAACCCGTCGCTTTTGAGGCTAATGCAGACGATCGTGATACGCGAGGATTAACTTCGATCACATAATATTGAAAACTATCTGGGTCGAGAGCGAGTTGGACATTGCACCCACCTTCAATTTTGAGCGCACGAATGATATTTAGAGATGCGGTACGCAGCATTTGATACTCTTTGTCAGAAAGCGTTTGAGAAGGTGCAACGACAATGGAATCACCCGTGTGCACTCCCATTGGGTCGAAGTTCTCCATGTTACAAATGGTAATACAGGTGTTATTTGCATCCCGCATTACTTCGTATTCAACCTCTTTCCATCCGAGCAATGAGCGTTCAATCATGACCTGGTGGCGCATGGACAGCTTCAATCCAAGAGAGCCAATCTCCATCAACTCCTCAGGATTATGTGCGACTCCTCCGCCGGTTCCCCCCAAAGTGTATGCAGGGCGGACAATCAACGGCCATACGGTCGACTTGGCAACTTCACGGAGAGTATCTTCATTTTCTACAATCCAACTTTCTGGAACGGGCTGACCCAGTGAGCGCATAAGCGTGCGAAACTCTTCTCGATCTTCCGCCATACGAATTGACTTTAGGGGAGTTCCAAGTAATCGGACGTTGTATTTGTCGAGAATCCCCGCTTCGGCGAGTTGAGTCGCCAAATTGAGACCTGTCTGACCACCAAGAGTGGCGAGGAGACCGTCTGGGCGCTCCTGTGCAATCACGCGACCAGCAAACTCAACGTTTAGCGGCTCAATATATACTCGATCAGCCATCTCTGTATCAGTCATAATTGTTGCAGGGTTTGAATTAATGAGTACCGTTTCAATTCCCTCTTCACGAAGGCTCTGGCACGCTTGGGTTCCGGCATAGTCAAATTCTGCCGCCTGTCCGATAATTATCGGTCCCGACCCAATTACCATTACTTTCTTTATGCTTAAATCTCTGGGCATTTGCTCTTTGCTTTCCGTACGATATTTTTGCCTGAATGCATCAGGATTTCTTAAGCGTTTCTACTGCTTTGTTCGCGGCCTTTTTCG
>CAISOI010000264.1 GCA_903886985.1 uncultured Chthonomonas sp. | reverse complement strand
CTTTCATTCGTCCATACCCCTGTTCATTTCGAAAAATAGACCAAAGTCATATTGACAATAAATTCCAACAAGATTATCATGGTACTCTATTTTATAACAAATCTCATATAATAATATCTGCATTGAGTCCAATCAGGCATATTCCAATCCGGCAGATATCCTATTCATAGCTTTCGTAGGATATCCGCCTTCATGTTTTCATGGTGGCTACGACACTGTCCGCTCAAATGAATGAACATCCCATGTCTTTTATTGTACTGAAATTGCTCTGGGTACAAACGTGATGCCGAAAAATTCTACGAATAATTGTAGTCGGCTAATGTCAATTTGCAAGCACCTGATACTCCAAAAATTATAAAAATATCATAAATGCTCAGTATTTAGACCTTTGGCATGAAAATGGAATGGGCGAGCGGACGCCAATTATTCATTTCATCCCCTATGTCTTTATAAATGTCTTTTATGATCTTTTCGATGCCTGCAGGAATAATAGGACCAAAATCGATTTGTCCGCCTTGTTGACTACCAATCGCTATGCCACCATACTGTCCCCATCCGGGAAGAGGTTTTACGCCAATTCCTATTGATTTGCTTCCATCATCGCCAACGACGAAAGAACCCGTAATTGCACCTCCGCCACCAGTAAGTACAGTTCCATTGTCGGGACCAGTAGAAACATTTCCATCGCTTCCGCTAATGAATCCACCACCACCAATGTAAGCGCCTATGCCACTCCCGTAACCAACATGACCACCACCACCCCAGTGTGACCACCCGCCTCCTTCAGGGCTACCAATATTTATCTCAACGTCTCCCCACCCTGCATTTGGTCCTACTTGAGGTGGAATAGGTAATATCACAAGAAATGACAATCCAATGCTGATTTCCCAAAGTCCTGTGGGATCCACCCGACTTAAAGGGTTGTTCACAGCGTACCGGTACCAATTATCCCCGGTCCTTGCCGGATCCTGCGTAATAAACCGCCCAGTACTCGGATCGTAATACCTATGTCCCAGCATCTGAAGACCACTGTCAGGATCAGTTTGGTACTGACTGGTTCCGGCGAAGCCAAATGGGGTTGGGGTTGTTCCTGTCCGGCTGACAATCATTCCAAATGCATCGAATAGCTGTGCATCTGTGGCGGTTTGGCTGTTGTCGGTTATGCCTCTGTTGCTGCCAAGAGCGTCCGAATGATAGAACTTGCTTGTGCCGCTTCTACGTTCACTTAGTCCGGGCGTGTAGGTTGCATTGCTGTCAGCAAGCATTGGGCTGGCAGGGTCTGCACCGTCAAATGCGTAGTTGGTCGTGCCGCCGCTGTCAACCTTCTGAACCCGGAGGCTGAGTGCATTATACGAGAAGCTGTTTGTTGCACTGCTTGGGTAGGTTATCCCTGTCAGCCTATTCTCATAGTCATAACTTAGGCTTGTAACGTTGCTTCCCACTGTGACGCTGGTGGTATTGCCATTGCTGTCATACCCGTAAGTCTTTTCAGTGACTCCGCCAGCGGAGATATAGGTCAGTTTGTCATGCGCATCGTAATGCGAAATGTGCGTGACACCGCTCTGGGTTTTGTTGGTGCGGTTGCCGTTGCCATCATAGGCATAGACTATGCTGTAGCTTCCCGTGCCGCTGGTTCCGGCAGTGCGGATTTCAACAGCCAACTGATTGGAATCATCATATCCAAAGACGGTACCGCTGCCGTCGTTATCGTCTCTTTCGATAACATTCCCGGCAAGGTCATAAGAGTATTGGTATCTGCCGAGTGTTGTTGGAGAACCGTCGCTGGTCTTGTGCCAGACATCTGTTGTTCGGTTGCGACTGTCGTATCCATAACTGGTTGTTGAGCTGTTCCCATTGGTTAACTGAGTCATCCTGCCCGCAGCATCATAAGAATAGCTTGCTGTTTCTGAATATGGATTGGTAACCGAGCTTAGTCGGTTGTCATTCTGAAAGCTGTAACTCCAGCTTGTGCTTGAGTTGAGAGTTACTCCCGTTCGGCGATTAGCATTGTCATAAGAGTAGGAGACAACATTGTTGGCGCTGCTGCCGGGATAAGTTGGCGATGTGATGGAAGTCAATCGGTTGCCAGCATCAAATGCCCAACTGGTGGTTCCGGTGCTGTCGGTCATGCCTGTTCGGCGGTTAGCATTGTCGTAGCTGAATGTCGGGTTTGTTCCTGTTGGATAGGTTACTCCCGTCATCCTTCCGGAGTCATCGTAAGTGTAATATTTTGTATTGCCGTTCGGGTCTGTGTAGCTTGTCTTCTGACCCGTGTATGAATAGCCAAAGCTTTCCGAGGTCGAATCGGCATAACTAACCCCAGTCACTTCGTTTCGGCTGGAATATGTGTACGAAGTTGTGTGGCTGTTGCCATCCGTTTTACTGGAGAGCAGACCTTTTTGACCTGTGCCATCGAAGGAGTAGGTCATCGTATCGCCGTTGGCTTTGGTGGTGCCTGTCACCCTGTTGTCAGCGTCATAAGTACTGGTAGATGTATGGCTGTTTGCATCCGTTACAGACGATATATTGCTGTTGGCATCGTAAGCGGTTGTCGCAACGGTAGTTCCTGATTGGCTGACTGCCGTTACTCGGTTCCAGTTGTCCAGGGTGTAAGAAGTAGAGTGTGAAAGTGCATCAGTCACCGAGGTCTTTGCACCGAGGGTGTTGTATGCTACAGTCGAAACATTCGAAAGTGGGTCGGTAACGGAAGTTACATTGCCGTCGGTGTCGTACCCATAAATGGTTGTGTGATACAGAGCATCTGTAGAGGTCGAAAGCAGGCCTGCTGTGCTCCAGGTGTTGGTAATCGAAGTGTGCCCCAGCCCGTCGGTAACGGTTAACAGATTTCCGTTGGAATCATAGGTGTTTGTCACAACATGAGAAAGCGGGTCTGTCACCGTCAAAACATCGTTGGTCGAATTATAGGTCATCGTCCAGACGTGGGAGAGAGGGTCGGTTTTTGTCAGAACGTTTCCGTTACTGTCATATGTATACGTCCAAACCTTGCTGCGCTCGTCCGTTACGCTGGTTTTATTGTAGTTACCGTCATAACCATTGGTGACGGTTCGGGTTGCCGCATCTACTTCCGAACTTAACTGTCCATTCGAATTGTAATTGTGTCGCACAGCATGGCTGTTGGCATCCGTTATCAGCGTGTAGCCCGAATAGTAATCATAGCTGGTGGTATTCGAACAGGCATCCGTCTCAGTAGCAATGGAGGAATCGCTGTTGAACGTTGCTGTCCAGTTATGCCCTCGGTGATCGGTGTGGGTCGTAATATTGTTGTTTGAATCGTAGCTGAACTGATCCGTGTATGTGGTTCCGCTCACCACAGGCCAACTGATCTGGGTCAATTTGCCGGAGGTATACGACAGGCTCCAGACTCTGGATTGCGGGTCTGTGATGGAGGTCATTTGGTTGGAGCCATTATATGAGAAAGAAATTGTGCGGCTGGTTGGGTCCACAACGCTTGTTACAAGATCACTTGTGTTGTGGCTTACCGTGGTTACATTGCCATTTCTATCCGTAATGCTCGCGAGATAGAATGAGGTGTTGTTCGGGTTTGTGAAATGGTACTTGATCTGGCTCTTGGTGGTGAGGTCATACGAGACGATTGTACCGCTGACTTTGTTGGCAACTAAGGTTTCGAATAGACCTGTAGGTGTGTTGTATGTGCCGTCCACATTTTTTGAGAATGTGTTAGCCATATCATCACCATGGTGAACAAATACGCAACTATCAGGATCATCTACGACAATATACATGTCGTAGGTCCAACTCCATTTTTGGCCGAGTTCGGAATTGTGGTTACCCTGGGAGTTGTGGTAGAGGGTGATGTTTACGGGCAGTCCGCCTTTAGCCGTCCAACCAACGATTGGAATTGTAGTTGTTTTATTGCCGTTGCCTGTATTAGTCCCGCCGACGTTGCCTTCCCAGGGATATGTCGAGCCAGATGCTGAGGAAACAGACAGGGCATGACTGCCTCCCCCTGTTTGTGCTCCCGAAATCTGTTTCATCTCTGTTGGTGACAGTTTGCGGGTGTGTCCTGTGGCAGAATTTGGGACTGAGGTCGACTTGGCTGCCGCGGCAATAGGTAAGACAAGCGCTGATGCAACGTACCCCATGAGTACTACTGGGGCGAGTCGTTTTGCTAATATCCGTTGCCCCGTGATTCGAGACAATCTCCCAACATCTAAAAGACTGTGATTGTGCATGATTCTCAATTCCTTCCAAAGTGTGTCGCTAAGGTTCACTGTTGGTTAAGCGGCACGAGCTGTTTGTCCCACAGTCGCAATGTGCTCGCGACTTTAGAAGGTTAAGTGCAATCTGGTATTATAATTACGCAGTTGCTTTTGCTTCACCGCAAAGGGAGTTGCGGTTGTTTCCGGCTCTCTTTATCCCTGCAAAAGAATAGGAGAGAGCCGGGCTTTACGACATCTCTTCAGTTTTTCGTGAGCGTCAGTGCCACTCCTCCAGATCGTCGCAAAAGTTCCTCTAAACGTATATCTTCTGACTTACTCGCATTAGGATCGTGAATCAGGAACGAGTCTCCTTTTCTTCCTAATATCGCGACATAGTGGTCGCCATCTACCCATGCAATCGCTACGCCGTCAAACTTCGCGAGAGCCGCATTGTCCATCTGCACACCTTCTGCCCTGGCACCTGTTGCAACTGCCGCCTTCTTCAAACCCTCCAGATTTGTTCCGTATCCCGTTGTGCCTGCCACCTTCCTAAGAGATGCTACATCCGCACGAACCCCAAGTTTTTCCAGTGCAATAACGAGTGCTCGTGGACCGCAGTCTGCCTGATCTGGGCGGCGCGGTTTTGGCGCAGAAGCAGAAGTGAGGGTGAGAGCCGGTTTGTGTGGGTCTGGAAGGGTTGGGTCCAAAGCGTGTGCGCAAATGGATTGTTGGGTTTGGAGGTACTTCTTGTCCGCATCAGAGAGGCTTGGCTGTATCAATAGGCGATCTATTATTGCTTTGGCGGACTTTACGTCGCCACTTTGGAAAAGCTGTTCGGCGTGTGTGACTTCTGGATTAGACGCAGCTGAAATAATGCCGGACGGACGGGATAGATGAGCCACTGGGTTAGGCGCGATAGGTTTGGGCGCGATGGCTGGACGGCTTGGAGCGCAGCCAAACAATGCAATAAGTGCAAGCGAACCAAGGGGAGTTATCGCTATTATATTTCTTGACACAGGCAGCCTCCCGAACCTTTTCGGGTTTGTCGAATCGGACAATTAATAGAAGCAAGCGTCGGAGCTTGCTGAGGCAACGACATTGAAAGATATCATAATAAAGATTCAATGATCTGTCAAGCACTTTAGAGAAAATATTATCCGAAATTAATTAATGTGATGGTTTGCTACATTCAAAAACTTCGGGATTTACTTTCATTCTCCAATCGGGGTCGGTCGACTAAGACCATGCTCTTCTCGATTCTTATCCCTATTCCCTCAATCGGGTACGATTCCCTATTCTAACTCCCATCGCAAAGGACCTATCTGCCCATGTCTGCTATTCCCGAATTAGACGACAACGTTGGCGCGCCAAAGATTCAGCGTCGCAAGGTATCCCTGACCACCCAGATAATGATCGGGCTGGTGCTTGGAGGGCTGCTAGGCTGGCTCAAGCCAGACTGGGGTCTCAATGTATTCTTCCTGCGGGATATCTTCCTAAACCTGATCAAATGTATCATTGCGCCGCTGATTTTCAGCACGATTGTGGTTGGGATTGCCGCCGAAGGTGATTTGAAGCGTGTTGGGCGCATGGCAGTAAAGGCTCTGGTCT
>CAISOI010000263.1 GCA_903886985.1 uncultured Chthonomonas sp. | reverse complement strand
GACCTTTGTGCTTGGGCAAACTCGACTCTGGTCACTACGTTCTAGCTTCGGAGACTTGTGCTCTGAACGTAATTGGTGCCCAATACATGCGAGAAGTCGAACCGGGCGAGATGGTTGTCATCGACATAGACGGAATTCGAGAAGAACAGGTGATGCCGCTGAAGAAACATGCGACATGCCTCTTTGAATTTATCTACTTTGCGCGCCCCGACTCACAAATTTACGGTAAAACCCTCCACTCTGCTCGGCGAAGAATGGGACATGAGCTAGCCCAGGAATGGCCATGCCCGGATGCAGATGTGGTGGTCGCAATACCCGACTCTGCTACTCCTGCTGCGCTCGGATTTGCTGAAGCCTCCCGGATTCCGTTCGGGGAAGGTGTGATCAAGAATCGTTATATTCAACGCACATTTATTGAACCTGACGACAGAATGCGACACCTCGGCGCAAAGATGAAATATACGCCTCTGCGCGATCAGTTATCCGGCATGAAGGTCGTAATGGTCGACGACTCCATCGTTCGCGGCACGACAACCGGAAAACTCGTTAAGATGATGTTTGAAGCTGGTGCCGTCGAAGTTCATGTCAGGATTAGTGCCCCGCCCGTCCGACACCCATGTTTCTATGGGATCGACATGGCGAACCAAAAGGACCTCGTCGCGTTCAAGAACACAGTCGAGCAGATCCGGGAACTCATTGGAGCCACCTCGCTCGGCTTTCTGTCCCTCGAAGGGGTAGTCAAAGCAATTGGGCTGAACAAAAACAAGTTCTGTCGAGCATGTTTCGACGGAATCTATCCAATTCCTGTACCTCCAGAAGTGCGAGTAACCAAGGAGATGTTCGAAGAAGAAGCGGTTCCGAGTTGCATAAAGTCACTCGCGCCCCAGGCAGAACCGGTAGTAGTTTAGGTCATTTCACAACTTCACCAAAGCTCAGTCCAACGCAATAACTATGAATCATGAGCGTAATTCCCTACACAATTGGGTATCTTGTGTGTAGTCTTCCGTCCTCAATCTTTCAGATGAAGATATCTTGGCAACTAATTAAAATAGCCCGCTAACCACATTGCCAAGTGCGTTTTATCCACATTTCAAATTGTACTTCGTCGTATTCTAAATTGGCACTTCCAACACAATAGAGGCGACCGAACTATTCATTCTGACCGTCGATTTTTCGGCCCAACTCATGACTCATTAATGACAAACTTGAGGAAGGGGAATTTCTCCGTATGTAATCCCATGCTCAAGATAAAACTTGAGAAGCGTCAGTGCTTCGCCCCATCCTGTGGCGCATTCAGCATATCCGTTAGGCGATTGATATCCCGATTCGGTAAGAAGTATTACTGTCCCGTCTCCACGTGGCTCTAAATCAATCCTTATTGTCGTGACGCTATCTCCGGGTTTCCATTGAAACACTAAACTCTTATCCGGCACAACATCAATTATTGGGCCCCCGTCCTCCATAGTGATATGATTCGGTCCCCAATTTACCCACCGAAATTGAATCCATCCACCAACCCGAGCATCTATCACGGTTCCATTTGTGAACCAAGCATCCCACCCATTACTCGTCGTTAGAGTTTTAAAGACACGTTTGGGCTCAGCAGCAATATATACGGCGTGTTGAATTGGCGGTAGCACTTTTTGTCTTAATGTCCTATTGATGAAATTGAACGCCTTAGTACATGTTTGGACTTAACTCTTCAAACAACTAAATGCGGACGCCAACGAGGTAATTGACGATCAGATAATCTCCTGACAATATCTGAGAAGTAACATTGCCTCACATCCCGTACTCCAAATCCTTAGTTGATTGGATCAAAGCACAAACATGCATCAATTTGACTGCGATCCATGTTAATCATTGAACTTCCTATTGTCTTACCCGTAAAGGTTTCTCTTACTAATGAGCCTAAAACGGCAAGTTAACCACATTCCCAAATACTACACCAAGCATCCACGACAAAATGCTTGCACCGAATCCAACCTGAATTAGTCCCATACACCAAATGCGCCGAATGGGATTGGGCCGTATTGGTCCCGCCAATAGAAACTGCCTTTCTAGATCCTCGGCAGCCCGAATTCCGCTCACTAACTGCTTCTCGGTCGCGGGGCGTGTCGTAAAATGCTGTTGTATAATCGCTCCAAAACTGCGCCAGGTGAAAAGTGCGGTCAATGCTCCCAAAACAGTACTGTCAGAGGGCCCCAAGCCCAAATGAAGAGCTGGCAGTGTTTCGGAGATAAACAGAAAAATCATCGCACCTGCCATGACATTGGTGCCACATCGGGGATGGACACGCGGCATTCGCTCAAGGACCTCAGGAATTAACATGTCCCCACGCTCCATCACATGTACTGCCTGATGTTCCGCCGCGTGATATCCAGCGAGCGGCATAAGTCGCATCAGTACAAAGAACATCAATACGGGCAAACCGTGCAGAAGGAACCATCCACAGTTTTGCCAGAGCAGAACCGAAGGCTGAGGTGAGTTCCATAAGATAAACACTGGTAAATTTAACGCCTTCTGGGTGACATAACTTAGCAATCCCACACAAAAGACCGCTAGCCACATTAATAGCGCCATCATTGCACCGCTGCCGATTAGCGCGACGTTGCTTACGCCTGCTTGAATAGAACCGTTGGTGAGATAGACGCCCCACGGAGTTGCCATACCCCCCACAACTCCTGAGCGAATAGGCTCTGAAGATGGCGACAGAAGGTCGAGGGAACTGATGCTGCCGATGTATCTGTCATGATCGTCCACGAAAAAGAGAACATTGTTCGTACGATTTCGAAAGCAATTTACAATTTCGGAATGGGTAAAGGCGTTTCCGCACAACGGGGAGGGCGGCGACATTATGGAGGAGACCGGTCCACTAATACTCTCCTCATCTGCTTCTAATAGTGTCTTCAGGCACTTACTATCGAACTCTCCGACAAGCCTGCCTTTGCCATCTACAATGGGTAATGCTTCCACTCCCATATATCGCAAAGTGTCGATCGCACGAAAAATACTGTCTTCGGGAGCGATGTGTGACGTCTGTCGCAGAAGCTCAACCATGCTAAAATCCGTGGACTTAGTAGGCGTTACTTCTCTGTCTGGTAGGTTCATAGGAATCAATTTCTAGTGGTGCAATCCTTGCATTCAATTTGCGTTATATGTTATACTTGTCCGGTTCGTCTCGATAGTCCGGGACTTTACCGAGAACATCCGGCTATTTTGAGACATAGATTTAGGAGACGTTTTACCAATGAAACAGTGTACAGTCTGCGGCAAGGGTCCGCAATTTGGTCAAGATATTCGTTACGGACATGGTGGTAAATGGGAACTTCGCGCCCCTAAAACAAAGCGACGTTTCATGCCTAACTTGCAGCCTGCACGCATTGCAGATGGCAACAATACCAAAAGAGTTCTCGTTTGTGCAAAGTGTCTGAAAGCAAACAAGATCGCTCGCGTCACCAAGTAGTTCCAATTCGTTTTACAAAACTGCAGGCTGGAAATGGAAGTTATTGCTTCCGTTTCCAGCCTTAGTTTTTTGTATACTTCCAAATCTGCCTCGACATATCAATAACTGATTATACACGGTCATCCATTTGTTTACACAGACCGCAGTCCCAACTCCACGCTCCGACCATCATTTGACTCGCTCCAATGTCATCGTGACGAGATCGAATCCTAGAGCTTTAGCATCTTCATTTTTGCCAATCAGTTTGAAAAAGACCTGATTCTGTCCTTCGTGTAGATCGAGCAAGCCCATCTCTATCAGCTTCCCTTTTGAGCGGGCCTCTGCATAGAGATCCACCTGTTTCCCAATCGCATGCTCATTCTGGAAGAGCTGAACAATGCCGCCCTCGGGTCCGATTAGCGGCTCTATCAATACGCGATACGTTCCAGATGCGGGAACATTGCACAAAAATGAAATGTGGTGTGGACCGAATACGTCCTGTCCTTCACCGCGCAAGGATACAAATCGTTCATTTGCCTTTCCGATCTTCTCAAACTTCTTTGCTACGGTCGCATGTTCAATAGAGAAACTATGAATTGGTAGGTACCAACCCGGATTGAAGATTAGCTTCGTCGGGTCTATTACTTTTCTTTGCGCAACGCTGGGAAGTGCCCAGCTAGTGGTTGGCGGCTGGTTCAAGTAGAGATAGGTGACACCGACATAGTCAGCAACATAAGTGTTCTTCTCTGGAGCATGTTCCATGTCCATCTTGATGCTCTTCTGAAAGGCATAGGCATCAGTCAGAAATAGCCGGTAAGCCCCACTCCGCGCCTGTGGACGAATGTAATCCAGACAACCGCTCAACGGATAAGATGCCCGCGCTTCCCAGCGTCCAGGAACATCGTACCAACCACCATTGAAGAAATCTTCTGAGCCAGTACCGTGGAGTGCCAACTCGCCGTCCAACCATGCCTGATCGTCGCCTTCGAAAAAGGGAGTAATTCCAGGTACGGCTCCTTGTGCTTGAAGGGTCAGTCCAACCATATGCCCACGTCCATTCGTCTCAACGTAGTTAAAAGGTTTTCCCTCAGTAGTTGGGTTTTCACGCTTCCAAACGGCATAAAATTTACCTTCATCCTGACTGCGTGGCACGTTAGATGTGACGACCTCCGCCTGAACTTGGACCGCAGAGCCTCCCGCTCGTTCATTGACTAACTCGATCTTTGCAGACTTCTCGTACGGCATTGGAAAATAGACATAATTGGTATCGTTTTCCGTGCCAATCATCAAGGATCGTGTAGCTGGATCTCCCCATGAATAACCGAAGAAATCACCCACGGGACAGTTTACTGCAGGAGACTTATCGCCATCCCATGTGATTCGAATTACCATCGCACGGTCTTTTCCCGCAAAGGCAGAAGCGGGTCGAAGCCTGATACCTGCTATTCGACCGCCGTTTGCACTCTGGAAGATTGTGACGGATTTGCCGGATGGAATAGACTTGGAAGCACGCGTAGTCGTGAGATTCGAATTAGGCGAAACTACCTTGCTGCTTAGGTCTTTCCCCGACATACCCATTACATTGCGTGCATCCGCCATCAGAGATCCCTTCAGTTCAGGAGCAGCTGGCGAATACGTAGTGATGGGAGTATTGTCAGGATAGGTAGCATAGTTAATCTGGTAAAACTGAACACGAGCTGCCCGAATGATGACTTTGCACGACTTGCTGTACGGCAGCGGCAGATAGGTGTAAAATCCGCCGGATCCAAATCCGGAAATCGGCGCTGTAAAGGGTTCGACCGTTCCATCAAAGAGTGCACGGTATTTCATTGCAATTCTTGGGGTGGTCTCGCCATCGAAATAGAACTCGATGGGATCATCCGTAGGGGTCGGTGTCCATATTCTATAGATTACTCCCGGTCCCTTTAGATCTGCTATGACAAGTCCATCTCCCTCTTTTCGAACAAAAGAATACTTGCCTGAGAACCCGTCATCATTGCCTCCCGTGCGATCATAACTGGAAATCGATGCGACCTTTACCGATCGCTTAAACCTAGGGAGCATATCCAGCCGCGAAAGTTCTTGTAGACCGAACGCAGGTACGTCGTCCAGTGCATAACTACCCGCCGAAATTGCCATCACAGCAATAGTTATTAAGAGTGCGAAAAGTGGGCGAATGGAGCGCATCGTTTGTCCTCTATGACCGAATTGTGAAGCGAATAAGACAACGTTCTGCATATTGACGATATTTACCTTCCACGGGTACGTATGTTACGACAAGGAGATGTGTATTGAGATTTTTTACCGACCTACATCGCAACCGTATTATTTCCGAAGAGTTTCCAGAGGAATGGCGCCATTGTCTCAAAACCAAGTTTCGTGCTTACAACCTTCTCCCGGATGCCGACAAACACAAATTGGAAGACGACCTGCGAATTTTCATGGAAGAAAAGACATGGGAAGGCTGTGGATGACTGACGCTTACTATCGAGATG
>CAISOI010000262.1 GCA_903886985.1 uncultured Chthonomonas sp. | reverse complement strand
GACCGTGTCACGTCAATTTGGGATACCTGGGGTACATTGTCCAATTTGTGGCGTGACTTTTGTTGATCCTGGTGCCGATCACCTAGAAATCGATGTTAATAAATTTAATCAAATTCCATTCATTGGACGAAATCATAAAATTGGTCCATGGGAATTAGATAAGGTTCAAAGTGTTATATCGTTAGTTAAAGATGCATTAGGTTCGAACGTTCCCGTTCTTCCAGGCAGCAAGTTTGGACCAGCGACCGGTACTTTTACCGGTCGAACGCTTGATCCAATAGTATTTCATTTGTGGTATTCAGTATTCTTTGAACCGCAATTTGCGGATTTTCTCCGTTCGCAAGGTCTCAACTTGCCGGGCATTAGCCAAGCCACGTTTTGCAACAAGTCAGGTAGGGAAATCACTCTCTCAGAGTTTAATCTTCCATTTGCAGCATCGTTATCCGAGAGCTATGTTCAATTAAGAAGAGATCAGCACTGTGAACACTGTGGATGGACTCATTTCGATCTAATGGGAAATATCGAAGTGACTTTTAAGATTGAGACAAATCTGCCTGATATCACACGTATATTGCAGATGCCTGCGCGAATTCTTGTTTCCGAGCGACTCAAACTTATTCTAGAAGAACATTGCGCCAAATATACGGTATTCATTCCTGTTGATGTAGTATAACTCCGGCAAACCAACTTCTGGGTTGTCATTGGTATTTCTGTTGTTACGCGTGCGGGGACACCACTCAATGGAAGAACTTAACTTGTCGACTACGACGTGGATAGATTTTGAGAATGACCTTTTCGATGCTGCATGTCTCGCTATCAAAGATTTTCAGCGAATAGTCGATGCCGAGGGGAGGAAGATATACCAAATTAGTATATGGACACACTTAGGTATGTTGAGTGTACTAGCAATAGAGACCCTTCAGCATGCAAAGTCATCTATTGAAAAGGGGGCAAAATTTTGGTTTGATAGACATGATTTAGAAACGGCACGCCGTGTTCAGGCTATGGAATCAAATGGTAACCCCGCCGACTTCGAGTTCCCAAGAGTATTGGAACTACAACATTCTGAAAGCTTGAGTGATTTGCAACCTCCCGAAGAGTTGGAAGACGCGATTACACTGCATCAAGAGAATGTCTTGCGGCGAATCTTAGAATCGGGCGTTTTGACAACCAGCAATTGTGAAGATTACATTTGGGTAGGTGTAAGTTCAAAGGATGACTGGTACGACCATGAGAGGAAGGTCGCCATCAAAGACAGAAATCCATAGACTCTAGGGAGTTATTCGTATAGGGATTGGCAATGCCAATGTCACCTAGTCTACCCATACTTTCTTGACTTGAGATTCCCTCACTGGTATAATATCCGAACGTTTGCGGGGTGTGGCTCAGCTTGGTAGAGTGTCGGTATGGGGTACCGAAGGTCGCAGGTTCAAATCCTGTCACCCCGACCAATGTTAAGGATGCAGTAGTCAATTAGACTACTGCATTTTTTGTTGAGTGCCTCAAAGAAAATAGCCAGTCGCTATACGCGACTGGCTTGACTTATGGATGAGAGATAAAACTTTGTGTAAATTTATTTCTTGCGCTTTCGCAAGATGAAGGTTCCGGCTAAGCCCATTCCGACAAGCATTGCGACATTTCCCGGTTCCGGCACCCCAGCGTCGCCGACTTTGATAAAGTTTGTGCTAAATTGCAAGTACTTTGGCGCTCCAAGGTTACCTAGTCCGTAGGTGTTAGGCGAACCATATGTCGAACCGTTAATGACACTCGTAGAAGTTAAAGCAGTTGTATTAAACATGTATACGCCGCCGGTGTAGCCAGTGTTCGTTCCAAAAACCGCGCCGAGTTCCGCGGAATAGACATTTCCGTCGGGTCCGATTGCATTTCCGAACGAGAAACGGAGATTTGCGAATGCGTTGTTGGAAATTAGGGTCTCAATTTCCCCCGAGCCAGTTCCTGTGAACGAGTATTTGTAAACTGAGTCGGGTCCATTGCTGCCACTTGTGTTTTGACTCATTATGTATGCACCCGTGGTGTTGCCATTCGTATCCGTGGTAAGCGATATGCCGGTTGGCTTAATCATAGTTGCATTGGGAATGAGATTTTTATAAAGAGATAGGTTTGCTGAATAGATATTCACACCAGTAGTAGTGGTATATCCGGCTGCATAAACTGTTCCATCGGAGCCGATGGCGACATCATGAACTCCGGTGAATGCAACAAAGTTGTCAATGTGTCCCGTGATGAGGTTGATCTTATAGATATATCCTGCAGTTTCATCAGGAGCGTACATAAACTTTCCGTCGGAGGTTATGGCCACATTTCCTATACCTTGTAGGGCAGTGACTCCTGAAGGATAGCCTGAGATCGTAATGTCCCCGATTTTGTTGCCATTGAGGTCATACCGCGTCAATATTGCACCGTTTGTTCCCACTACGATAATGTCGTTCGCAGTGCCCTGAAGACCTTCCTTAATTCCGCCGGTTATGAAGGTGGCATCGGAGGTGTTTCCACCATAACCGTACGGGGTGAAGCCGGTTGTTCTGGCCCCGGTGGCAGCATTATATGAAAATTGGTAGCGATCCAAGTCTGAGCGGCTGTAGTCGGAGACATAAAGGAAGCCAGTCAAAATCGTTTGGGCGCTGACGCTGGATACAGTCGCACCCAGAACCGTCAAGATTGCAGCAGAGATCGACAAACATCTTAAAAATTTGCGGGTTACATTTTTACAATCAATCATTTCTCTCGTCCGTTCAGTCCTCATTTGGGACTTCAATATTGTCTTACATGAGCTATTCTACAGCCCCGCCATTAACGCTCCATTAAAATACTTGTGACGCAGGCATAGCTCGCTACCTGGGTGGTAGTGAGCCTTCAAAATTGAGCCGCAAACTGATTGTATGAGATTATCTAACCGTTAGATTGATTTCCGTGATCGAAACAGAGCTCGTGACTCTTCACTCCCATCGCTTTCCCAAATTAACAGCCGGTACAAATTACGGAGTTGTTATGTCCTTCCCATTAAGAAACTTCTTAAACGTTCCTAATACAAAAGTCAACAAAAGCTATATGGTTGACATGTACACGCAAACATGAACTAAATCCCAACATTGACATTCATCATTGAAATCAACTTTCTCTTTTACCATCTGAAAATTATGCAGTCTTTCCACTTTTTGAAAGGATTGCCATACCAATCATCATTGACTGGCTCTAAGTCAAGAAGCATAACTGGAGCCACATTCAAATCCAAGAATCGTGTGACGATTCATGAGATTGCACTTTCAGAGTATATGTGGTCGCCATTAACCGTGCATTAATAGTCGAAAGCATTGTGGAACAGGGCCCAACGAATGAGAAGTTATCTTCAGGGACCGGCTGAATTCCGTATTAGGAAACCAATGAAAAGGACCATCGGAAAAATCCGATGGTCTCTTTCAAATTGCCTTAAATTGAGTCTTGAAGAGCTGGCTATTTTTTGCGTTTGCGCCAAATGTAAAGAGTTCCCGTAATGCCCGTGGCGCTTACTAATGTTATAATGCCGGGTTCTGGTGCAGCAGAACTGTATTTGAAAGAAGCACCAAAATAGGTCTCGGATGTTACTGTCATTGTTGGCTTTACAAGCGAATTTGATGCTGTCAAACCATATCCCACAAAGGAAAAGTTGGAATCAAGAACAACATCATAATCAGGTGTGTAGATAGATTGATCTGCCGATGTTTGAAATTCGCCAATGGCGTATAAGCCTGGGTTGAGAGTAATCGGTGATATTGTTGAACCGTACCAAACATTTCCGCTGGCAGAAATTGTAAGGTTTTCCGGATTTGAAGTTGACACCGACGCCGAAGTCAGCAGTGTGCCGTTTGAATTCCACAATCCTACGGGCACTGGATTTGTAGCCAGTGGATTCAGGACTACATTCATTACATCCAACTCCGAGATTATGATCGGGCTGTTGACATTAAAATAGGTCGCTATTGTCTGCGATCTACCGGCGGGAGTAGAAATCCAACAGATGGTATCAAGGGCAATATTCTGGGCCGTAGCCGCCGATGCGATTGGGACAAGTACGCATGTACAGATTACACACTTTGCCCATTGTTCATGCAATTTATTCACTCACTGATTCTCCTTCGAATGTCTAACGCACTCGTTTACTGTTTTCTCATCTGTTTGGTCCCATTATGGGACTTTAGTTTTGTCTTATCTTAACGGTCTTACAGCCCTCAGCCCTGCCATTAACGCTCAATTAATAACTCTGCGACTCGGGCGTATTTCTCTACTCAGGGAGCAGGGAGCCCACCATTCTAAGGACGCGCGGTGTGAAAAATTAAGCCGCGGTCCCTTCGTTTAGTGATCTTTCACAAGTTAGCTCCAAACCTGTACCAAGTTCGAAAATTAACGAGATCATGCGCGACCAACACTCACTCTTTCTGGCTGCGAATTGCAAATCAAATCTCCTGATGGATATGATTACCATTTCAGTCACCATTGACTGGCTCTGAACAAGTATTGAAACAAGGCAGGAGTGATACGCAACCCCAAATTTTGTTTTAAGATTCATTTGACAGAGACATGAGAGTTTACGTCGCCACCATATACGGTGATTAGCCAATCATAATATTGTTTCCTTCTTATTCCGGAGAATCCAGTGGTTCGGCTCCTATTGGGTGTGGTGTTCGTCCATAATGAATAGGTTTAGGGGTAGGTTACCCGGGAAGTTGGGAACAAAAAAATGAATCTCAAGACGATATTTAAGCTCTGGCTGCCATTGGCAGTAAGTTTCGAATTAATGATGCTCGAGGGGCCCGTTGTGCAATCGGCAATCGGGCGGCTCGCATCACCTTCTGTTAATCTTGCAGCGTGGGGATTGACCATTTCTCTCTCCTTATTGGTTGAGAGCCCTGTAATCATGCTCCTCGCCACTGCAATAGCTCTTACTCATGGGCAGAACTCCTACCTTGCTTTGCGCAAATTCACGCTCAATCTGTTGGTGTGGTGCACTGTATTGACCGCAGCGGTTGCATTTACACCATTGTTTGAATTCGTCACCATTACGGTGATGCGTCAGCCGGAGAGCATTGTGATGGCGTCAAAGCCTGCCATGCAGATAATGTTGATTTGGACGGCGGCAATCGCCTGGAGACGTTTCTTACAGGGAGTAATGATCCGACACGGCCAAACTAGGATGGTATCGTGGGGGACACTTGTCAGGCTCATTGCAACAGTGAGTTGTGCCGCCATTCTCCTCAGAGCACACAGTATTCCGGGGGTGCAGCTGGGGGCCATAACATTAATGGTTGCTGTGATTACAGAGGCCGTAGCCACGACTTTTTTCGCGCGTCGAACATTGAGAGAAAAGGTGCTCGTGCACGATGATAGTGCTGAGCCGGCGTTAACTCAGGCCCGAATCTGGAAATATCATACACCGCTCGCGGCGACAACTCTGCTTACCCTACTCGCCAATCCCCTGACAGCCACGGCACTGGCGCGTTTAGAAAATCCGAAAGCAACTCTCGCGGCATGGCCGGTTGCTGGAATGCTCTTATTGGTTATTCGGGGATGGGGACTTGCAATTCAGGAAATTACTGTCTCTATCTCGCGTGAGCATGGCGAACGCAACTCCCTGCGCCAATTCGCGTGGATAGTCGGGGCAATTTCTAGTGGCGTAACGCTCCTTATGGTGGTGACTCCACTTTTGGATCTTTATCTGAATCAGGCAATTCATATGCCACTTTACCTTCAGGGATATGTTCGTGTCGGTTTACTGTGGGGTTCGATTCTTCCGCTGATAACTGCGCTCGGTTCATGGATCCGGGGTGTATTGATGGCGGAGCAGAGGACGCATCTCAT
>CAISOI010000261.1 GCA_903886985.1 uncultured Chthonomonas sp. | reverse complement strand
CGTCGATATCAAAAGTTGATGTGAGTACTTTGGTTGTATCGGATGGTGAAGTCTCAACGGACCAATTGTGTCGTCTTCTAAGTGAAGGGCTGGAGTTAAAGCCGATATTGATTGGGATCCCGAGAAACCTATTCGGTATCGTCTGCAAACTTATAGGACGCGAGAAATTGTATCAAAGCCTAGCAGGTGATCTCGTAATTGACTCCAGCCTTTGTCGCACAGCCCTAAACTGGTCCCCATTGATCTCCATTGAGGACGGATTGAGACGTTGCGGTGCAACGGTTGTTAAAGAGAAAATTAACTGATGCATTATCTTCGTTATCTACTTCCATTTCTAACAATACTCTCATTGCTAACAACCATTGCTATTCGTGCCTACGCGCTTAAGAAAAAAGTCCTCGACATAGCTAATGAGCGGAGTATGCACACCGTCCCAACCCCCCGTGGTGGTGGTGCGGCAATTGTCCTCGCGGTCTTAACAGGCATGGCTATCACCGTAAAACTCGGAATGCTTGGCCAAAATACTGCTCTCGCATTTAGCTTAGGGGGCGGGATGATAGCCGGCATAGGTTGGCTGGACGATCACGGTCATATTGATGCCAAAAAAAGGGCGCTAGTCCATGCATTAGCATCCGGTACGGCTCTCTATTTCCTTGGCGGAATCAACTCTCTAAATTTTGGGTTCTTTGTGTTGAGTGTCCCGATTCTCTGCAATGCCATCGCACTCTTTATCATGGTTTGGGTTATCAATCTCTATAACTTTATGGATGGGATTGACGGATTATCGGGTGGAGAAGCAGTTGTCGTCGGGACGCTCGGCGCAGCCATCTTTCTCCACTCAACCCAGAGTGGAGTGTTGCTGGTTTCTCTAATAGTTGCTTCCTCCGCGCTGGGATTTCTAATAATGAACTGGCCACCAGCGAAAATATTCATGGGCGATGTGGGCAGCGGCTTTTTGGGATACATGTTTGCCGTTTTGATAGCCGCCTCTGCAACAAATGGAAGTGCGAGCTTTTGGGTATGGATTGTGCTGCTTGCGGTATTCATTGTCGATACAACATTTAGTTTGATCAAAAGAATTCGTCATGGCTTGAAGTTTACTGAACCACATAACACCCACGGCTTTCAGAAGGCCTCGAAGCGACTCGGTAAGCACTTGCCAGTTACAATCTCTATTCTTGGCATTGACATTTTATGGTTGGCTCCATTGGCGTGGGTATGTTATCTGCACTCATCCGTGGTTGTCGTAGTTGTATTGGTGGCAATTGTCCCTTTGGTTCTAGTTTCAGTGAAGCTGAAATCGGGGGAATAGAGCAAGATGCAAAAAGAATCTCAAAAAAAATTGCGATTCTGCTTCGAAAGGCTTGCTCATTCTGTTTCGGGCAGGTAATATGTTATTGATGCAGATAAGAGCAGGTGTAGGGTAGTCAATTGTGACCCCTCGCACGAAGCCTCCCTTTGAAGCACAATGCTTGCAATGACAAGCACGATGGACTCGGAATCTTCTTCGTACTTATCGGTAGCACGTTGGCGTGGGCCGTAAGCATTGTTAGGGTTTGTACTCTAACTGTACGAATGCATATTGTATGGGCTACAAACTGGCAAGAAGTGCTTGTTGTGCCATTCAAGAAGTTTCGATAAACGTAGATAAGCAAGTGTCGGTCGATACTACACGGGTTGGAATCGGCGCTGCATAGTTGGTATATGTTTTATTTTGTGTCAGGTAACAGGAGTGTCTTAAATGAACAAAGCTCTTATGTCGGTACTCGCGGCATCAGCCCTTGCAGTTGGGGCGGTCTCGAATGCGCAGACCCTTATCGGTACAGTCACTAACCAGACTGGCGATAACGGTGCGTATTACGAATTTGCCCAATCATCTACCACGTTGGGATTTGTTGCAACATCTATAGGTCTTGGTGTTGGTAACATTACTCAAATTCCAATCTCTTTCCAATTCAATATCCCAGTTCCTGAGTTTCCAACTAAGATCCAACTGGCATCCTTGTACTTTGCAGCATCTGCAACAGCACCAGGTGTTGATACTGGTACGAACATTTCGCAAGTTACAAACGGAGCTACAATTAGTGTTTTTGTAAACCCTGCAGATCCTACGTATGGAGCACAATACGGAAACCAATTGATCTTCCAAGCCAGTATTAGTTCTGGGTTAATTTCACAGACTTACTTACCAACACTTGGTCCCACCACATTTGGTTTCAACAGTACTTCGAATGGTCTAACCTATGCAACTCCATATGTGACTACGTCTGGTACCAAGTCCGGCGCATTTACATTGAATACTAATCTTGCCACAGGTGGCAAGAATAGCGTAATCAATCAGTTCCTTGCTACTGGTACAGGTCAGTTCTTTGCACAAAACGCAGCCGCAACAAGCACGGTTCCTGAGCCTTCCTCAGTGGCCTTTATTCTTGGTACCGGTGTAACGGGAAGCCTATTCTTGCTTCGCCGCAAGCGCAAATAGTAAATCATATTTGTCGCCTCAAGCACGGAGGCAACAAGGATGATAGGTAAACCTGATAGATCAACGCTCAGCCAATTGGCTGGGCGTTTTCTTTGTTGGGGTAGGATCCATGAATTGTAAAAAAGGCCCCGTCTATTCAGCAATACAATTGCGGAAGAGGCGGGACCTGATTTGCTGCTTTAAGACTAGGCAGATAAGTGTTAACTTGTGGCAAACTCTCGAAGATACTTCGCCAGCAACTCACAACCTGAGACAGGGAATGCATTATAGATTGAAGCGCGGAAGCCACCGACCGATCGATGCCCTTTCAATCCGTCCATATCTCTGGCGATTGCTCCTGCCAAGAATTCTTTCTCACGTTCAATGTCTTTAACGCGGAATGTCACATTCATTAAGCTTCTATCAGATTTCACAGTCACTGCAGGATCAAATATATCGGGAAATTCATCCAAGACATCGTAAATCAATGCAGCTTTTGCAGCATTTTGAGTGAAAACCGCTTTGATACCACCCTGTTGTTCAATCCACTTTAGAACCAAACCAACGACGTATATGGAGAATACCGGCGGCGTGTTGGTCAATTCAAAATACTACGCCAATGTCGTACTCGATAAAGACAACCTGCGGCTCGTCACCGAGTCAATTGCTTCGGCCAAGAATCTATTGCCGCGTTCTCTCACGCGGGACGATGTCCTAGCAATTATGCACGACGCAGCCAAAGCGGTCCACGACGCCACCGACTTTGTGCAGAACATTGCCCCGCAAGCTGCCATCTGCAGCTGGCTGGACAACTTTCTCAACGCAACTCTGATCCCTCTGCTGAGTGCAGATGCGGGGGCGAGGGACGCTGCCGCCAAGGAAATCTTTGACGAGGGCGTGAATAGGTTCCTCGAAAAGCATGGGCTGCCACCCGATGTTTGCCCCTTGGAGAACACGCTGACCCCCACCTTGGTTGGAGCTTTGGTTGGCTGCCCGTGGGAGGACCTGTTCATCTTCCTTGGCTCGGCAGGTTACAAACACGGGAGTGACGAAGAGAAAGCCTCGCCCATTTTACCACTGCTTGATGCAATTGCAAAGACTAGCTTCGGCTGGGCCTTCGTTTTGGACGCAGTTCCATTCCTCCTTCAGGGGCACTTTGGGGTCTATGCATTGAACAGGACTGCTTCAACCTCTATTGGAGCACTGGCACACATCTACGTCAGATACACTGCCATTGTCGTCGGCATGCTGACGCTGCTCCTCTCAGCGCGCGCTACGATGAAAGACAGTGTTTGCCCTCGCATTTCAGTTCAAAATTCCGTGTTCGAACACGTCGAAAGCAAGTACCCGAAGATTGCCG
>CAISOI010000260.1 GCA_903886985.1 uncultured Chthonomonas sp. | reverse complement strand
TTGTCTTTCGATTCTACTGAGTTTTCCTCCATACAAGAAGTCCCAATATCGGCGAGCGTTGCCATTATAACCCCAGTGCGGCAGGGTTGGCATATAACCTAAGATGGAGCTCAGGGCGACCACAGCTTTATCTTCGTATCCCAAATATTTGCACCACGAAAAGACCTCTTCTTGTCCTGTGGAATCCCATGCCATTTCGCTCCCAAAAGGAAACTTGGCGCGGCGCCATATCTCCGTTCGGGATTTCATATTCTGTTCCAATAGGTTGGCTTTTTCGGCCCAACCTTCGCGTTTGATGTCCTTTAGAATCGCAACGAATATGTCGCCCTCCATAAGCCCGGCGTCAACATATCCGACATGATAATTTCCATTGGCATCACGGTCGGTCAGGTATTTTGAAGTCTCGTAAGCTTGATTTAGGTACCACTCCCACGGGTGCTTGGTGACCAGTCCGGTAGAGTTGCGGGCAATTCGATAGAGGGACCAGTAGGCTGCAGCAACATGTGGATAGTTATATCCTCGACCAGTATCTTCGGATGATTGTTTGCTCCAACTCGTCCAAGACGTCCAGTTACGATTCGTGTCATATGGGAAGTCGGGGAATTCTTTCGGCTCGTAATAGAAAACGCTTTTGCGAACTCCATATTTTTTCGGACCGTCTTTGTATTGGATCCTCCCCCAAAGTACACCATCTATAAATTGCTCGTATTTGTTTAGTTCTTCTTGAGTTGGCTGCAGAAGCTGTTTCATTCCTGCAGAGAGCCAAGAGCCCGATCCGCCTTCGTCCCCGAGACCGGCAATCCAAACGCGGCTGTCTTGATCGACAATCTTGTTCGTCTCTCGGTCGTAGCTCATCACAGATGGGCTCCGATGGAACGGATCGTTTGGGTTGACATACCATTGTTTTGTGAAAAGGAAATTCCCAAGATCAGCCACGGTCTGTGATGCTGGTTTTGTGATGTAGTAGCTTATCGTCTGTTTCAGTCCATCTTTGTAAACGATTGTAAGTCTCGCCCGGCCCCAGTGGTTGCCTTTGAGAACTAGCTGCTTCCATCCGTTCTTTGTGGGCTTGCCTGTGGTTGCTACAATTGCTCCCTTTGGTTCCGAAGAGATGGACTCAATGCCAGCCCCATAGTTCAGAAACAGTTTGCCATTCAGGTCCATCGGGAGGATGTATCCCGGAATTCCGACCGCGACAGGTCGCTTGTTGGCGGCCAGCGTCTTTTCAATGTCGCGGATTTCAGGCGCGATTAATAGCCGGACACCATAAGTTCGTGTTTCGCTTGGTTTGAGAGTGGCGGTTGTAGGAACATTCCATGGGTCAGCTTTGCTCCATTCGTTCTCAGCATAAGCTTGGGTATGTGCCATCCATGCAAATGTGCCCTCAAAGGTTTGATTTGGGCGCATCGGTTCATTGAGCAGTTGATAACCTTCAAAGGGTGTCATTCCCTCTGGAACTACCACAAGAGTCGGACCATGTCCCGAGAGACGGGTTACCTGCAAATATCCCGCATCCTGGCCTATATAGGGATCAGAGAAGGAACAAATTTCATGTGCCTGTTCGAGGTTTCGATTGGTGATGATATTATTGAAGACCATCGGAATTCCAAGGGCACCTATCTGGATGGTCTCAGCACTTGTATTCTTGATCTCAAAGCGAAGCACCAACCTGTTGTTTTCAACTTTCCACAATCGAGTGATCTGAACAGGAGTGGATGGTGGAAGTGATGGTGTTAGATCGGCGGCTGCCAAAACCGGGGGCGTAGCCGGGATATTTGTTACCGGTTTTCTGGCTGCTGAGGTAGAAATGGTTTGCCATGTGCCGGTAGTACCTGCAATCACGCTTCGTACACGGAGATTAATATCCCCGAGATGATTGAAACCATTGCTCGCTCTCTCCTGAAGCCGGTCCGCGGGAGTGAAATCAAATCCTGCGCCGCCCTTGGGAAGAAGAGCCGAAACCGTCTGAGAGCTCTTAACTAATTTCAAAGTGAAATCCGGTGTGTCGAAATCGAGTGTCCCTTGTTCAAGTGCCAGACTAGAAACTGGCACAGGACGTTGTCGATTGGGAGCTTGTGCCACCGCAGAATTCATCATGCCGACCGCCAGTAATACAGAAAAAGAATGACCAATAAATATCCGTCTAAAACGCATGTACTACTCCCCGCGACCAAAAGTAACATGATAACTCAATTCGATAGTTCGCCTGTCTGGACCTCTTTGGAAGAGGGTTGTCTACCGTAAAGTCATCAGTGTTCGTTGCTCGCCTTAATTAGAAATTCTCGTGCCTGCAATACTGTCGCCACGCTCCAAGCCTGTGCGTAGCACCCGTCCGGGCTATATGGAGGTTCTGAATCAAATATTTCGGAGATCGTGCCAATTCCGGCCTCAGCGAGGTGCGGAATCAATCCATCCAAAAGTAATAGCGATTGTTTCGCATCACCATAAACCTTGTAATGCGACTCAACAAACGCACCCAGTAACCACGGCCATACAATGCCCTGGTGATAAGCGCTATCACGCGAATATTGGTCACCCCCATAATGAGATCGGTAATTGGGATACTTTGGACTGAGAGTTCGCAATCCAACAGGGGTTAGAAGCTCCGATTGAATAGTGTCAACCACAGCCTTTTGAACCGCTTCGGGTAGAAGTGCATGGACGGTATTCACGGCAAAAACCTGATTCGGTCGAATTGAGAGATCGGGACCGTTGACTTCAATGACATCTGCTAGCCCTTTTCCATCGGAGCGGACAAACTTTGCGACGAAACTCGTCCGAACCTGGTCAGCTAGTTGGATATATAGTTGCGCAGGTTGGTCGAGTGTGGCAGCAATGTCCGCGATGATCATCAGGGCGTCGAACCATAATGCGTTGATCTCAACGGGCTTGCCAATTCGGGGAGTGACAACCCAATCACCAACTTTTGCATCCATCCATGTCAACTGTACTTCCGGTTCGCCTGCAAATAGCAGTCCATCCTCATGATCTACGTGGATATTGAATCGCGTTCCTTTTAGGTGCCAATCGACGATATCCACTAAATTTTGCCAGATGGACTGAAGGAGTTCTTTATCCTCGGGTACCTCTTTGGTATAGAAGTAAATAGCCCGAATAAACCAGAGAGTGGCGTCCACTGTGTTGTATTCGGGGGTTTCTCCCGTGTCTGGAAAGCGGTTCGGGATCATTCCTTGATCAACAAATTTCGCAAAAGATAGAAAAATCTCTCTGGCTACATTCTGTCTGCCGGTTTGAAGGCATAGTCCTGGAAGAGCGATCATCGTGTCGCGTCCCCAATCTGTGAACCATGGGTAGCCTGCAATGATGGTTTTACGTCTGGGATGTTCAATTACGAAGTCGTCCGCTGCTAATGCAAGGGTCGCACTAAAGGAGTCGGAGGGTTGAGCCTTATCCAAAAGTTGACGTTGGCGAGAGACGAATCGGTTCCACACTCGGTCGAAATCTGGTATTCGCTCTTCCGTGCTTGCAACAAAGAGCAAGGGAATGTTAGGTTGTAGGGTGGTTGTGAATTTTCCCGGACAATAGAGATCGCTCTCAAATGCCAGACCACGTTCCAACTCTCGCAGATGCTGAAGCTGAAAGTGCCAATAGTCCAGCCGTGTCCATTCTGCTAGTGGACAGTTAAGAATCAAATTCACTTGTTCTGACAGACCTATTGTGGTTGTGCCATTTGCGTTAATCACGGAAAGTGGGAAATCACTCCTTCGAAGGCTCTCGTTATGATAACTGCGATAAGTGACGAGAGGCAACAGACTAATCTTTGCCGGCGACACAGAACCTTCGAGCAAATATTCGATGAATGTTGTGTTCTCCCCATACTCCATGAAAATGCGTTTTCTGATAGTGACGCCAGGTGCAATCTCATAATAAAATGACGGGGTAGGGTGCCGTTCAAATCGCTGGGCAAACTGATAACCGGTAGGATGGACTGTGTTTTGGTATTGATTCGTTGCCAGCTCAATGGACCTGCCATTGAGCGTGACAGTCTCTTCCCGTTGCGCCAGTGCCACTTGACGATTGGTTGGCAAGTCAATTGCACTGACGAGTAGGCCATGGTAACTTCGCGTACAGGATCCTGCCAAACTCTGACTCGCATATCCTCCTATCCCATTGGTCACCAGCCACTCGCGGGAGCTCGCCTCGAAATAGTTGTTGAGCACCTGCGCGGATATTTTAATCGGGATTGGTTCAGGATTGATGATGATTCTCCAAGTAGCGTTTTCGTCATTTGCGGATATTCGGACTGAATAAATTCAGCGTGTAACATCTCTTGTAATACCCCATGGAACTTTGTATAAGGTTCCTTCGTCACAAAGTAGCTTAGGAATTTTGAGCTGACAAAAGCGCTATCCCGGAATTCAGGTAATGCGTTTTCGCTCACATCAGGAGTGCAGGGACTGCATTCTGATTTCATTTACTTGAAGGAGAGAGTTCCATGTCTGTAAGTAACACAGTACGAAATTTACTGGTTAATGTTGATTGCAAGGCGTTGGTTTTCGGAACGATTGTTGCTATGTCGATAGTTGGTGCCCCAGTTCATGCTCAAGAGAAGGTTTTGCATCTCGGAATATCAAAAAACGTAGCTGGTAGCGTCACGGAAGGCAAGACAACCTCCTGGAAAGTAAAGCGCGACAATAAGCAGGTAGAGATGTTTACTGTTGTCGCAGAGGGGACTTTAGCAGTAACGTCCGGTGATCCGAATGATGATGACTTGCCGAAGGCGTTCAACGGCTATTTCAAGGTTCATTTTGATCTAACGGGCAGGACCGGAACGGCTTCCTTTGGAACTCTCGCGGCGAAATACACTTGGACAGACGGAACCAATACCGTAGAAGGTTATATGGTTGGGGTATTTGGATGTAATCCGGTTCGCAAGCCTCTGGTGGATATCACGAAAGACACATCGCCTGGAGTGTTCAACGGAACGCTGACTGGGGATATTACGGCAGGACCCATGAAAGGGCAGAAAATTCAAGCTGGTTTTCTAGGCAAGTTGATCATCCCAAATCCATCTTCGGCGTCAGCCATTACAGCGCGGGTATACATGACCCTGGATGGAGTACATATCGTTCCAAGCACGCTCGCTAAATAGCCGTTTCTGACTGACAAAAGTGATCGGTTCCATTTCATATGGAGCCGATCATTTTTATAGCAATATACACTGCGTAGTTATCAGAGAAGCGCGCGACTTAGATTTCCAACACCACTGGAATGACAACCGGTCTACGTCCAGTCTTCTTCTTCAAGAATTTGGACACCGTGTCTCGAACCACGATTCGCATGTTGTCCCAATCCATCTCTTCTTCGGGTTCCATGCTAATGAGTTCGTTCTCCACGAGCGTTGCAGCTTCTGTAAACAGCTCTTCGCTGTCTTCTGGGTGCAAAAATCCTCGCGAGATTAAGTCTGGTCCATAGATAATGTCTCCAGAGGCTCGATCGATACCGACCGTGACAATTACGGTGCCATTATCGGCAAGGTGCAGCCGGTCACGCAAGATGAATTCGCTAACTCCGCCCTCGGAAATGCCATCCACCAATACGTTCCCAGCTGACTCAATTGGGTCGAGAAGCGTCGCATTTCCATTGGAAAATGCAAGGCGATCTCCAATTTCTAAAAAGAAAACATTGCCAGCAGGATGACCCATCTGGATAACCATATCGTTATAAGCGACCATCATACGTGGTTCTCCGTGGAACGGAACCGCAAACTTGGGTCTGGTCAGGTTGTACATCAGTTTCAGCTCTTCCTGATTTCCGTGGCCGGAAACGTGCACAGGGGTGATCATGTCGTAGATGACCCTTGCACCTCTACGGAACAGGCGATTGACTGTTCGCCATACAGCATCTTCGTTGCCTGGAATTGGTTTGGACGACAAAATAACGGTGTCTCCAGGTCCAATTTTAATTTTGTGATCATCGGTGGCAATTCGAGTTAATGCAGACAGCGGTTCGCCCTGTGATCCAGTAGTAAGAATGACAATTTCGTTACTGGGATACTTATCTAGGTCTTCAATTCGAATTCGGTCATCTTCGTGGTATTTCACATATCCGAGTTCGCGAGCAACTTCAATATTCCGCGCCATGGAGCGACCTGCTACGGCTACCTTACGTCCGAATTTTGCAGCGGTTGCAAAAACGGTCTGTACACGGTGGATGTTTGAGGCGAAAGTTGTGATGAGAACCCTTCCCTGTGCTTCACGGAACTGTTGCTCAAATACCTTGGCAATTGTTTTTTCACTGGGAACCCATCCGGTTCGTTCGGCGTTTGTACAGTCCGAAATCAAGCACAAAACACCTTCGTCACCCAATTGCGCAAATCTGCTGGCATCAAACAGTCGACCATCGATAGGAGTCTGGTCAATCTTAAAGTCACCTGTGTGAATTATAGTTCCAGCAGGTGTAAACACCGCTAGGCTCACCGTGTCAGGGATGGAGTGTGTTACGTGGATCGGTTCAACAGTGATCGAACCAAATGTCACTTTGTCACCGGGGACATAGGTGTTCAGGCTTACTTTGTCGAGGAGTTTGTGCTCCTCAAGCTTGCATCGTACAAGACCCAGAGTTAGCGGCGTGCCGAAGACCGGTACGTTCAAGTCCTTTAATACGTATGGAAGAGCTC
>CAISOI010000259.1 GCA_903886985.1 uncultured Chthonomonas sp. | reverse complement strand
GTGAATCATTCAACACGCGAGAGATCGGGGAAATAAACGCTTTGCCGTCAACGAAAACACCAGAATACATGATCATCGAGGCACGCCTACTGATGGCTCGTGCCGATTTGAACGGTGCCCGATCCGAGATAGAAGAGTGCCTCTCACTCTATCCCGATCATCCCGAAGCTAAGGCAGTTCGCGATGAAATTGAGCTCCTGATTATGGATGACGCTTCGATCGCCAATGAGTTAGTTTCGGAAGGTGGTTCGAGTTCGCCCAATGTAACAAGGTATTACCTAGGCTCCGCTGCCCTATGCCTCCTCGCGATAATTCTGGGTTATGATCCGATCATGTATTGCTTTGAGCACGGGTTCAGCTCCACAGTGTATCTTCGCTCAAAGAGTAGTTTAGTGCCATATCCGGCGCATATTGGGCTATTCTTCTCCACAGCCGCTTTGGCGGGGGCAATCATGGTCGCGGTGCAAGCACGATGCATTGTCCTGCAAGCACAAAGGTTGCGAGGTCGAAATCGCTAGCCGTCAGATTCATTTACACCTTGAGAGCTAATCTGCTAAACTTTCGCAACGTTCAATGATCTGGAGTCACCATGCAAGAATTGCCTTCCTCGTCTTCCGTTCGTTCGATACTTGCCACAGACTGTGGAAGCACGACTACCAAGGCGATTCTCATTGAGAAAGTGGGAGATTCCTTTCGACTCAGCAAAAGGGGGGAAGCCCCAACAACCGTCGAGGCACCTTTTGACGACGTTACTGTTGGTGTGACGAATGCAGTCCGCGAACTCGAAGAGCTCAGCGGCAAAAAGTTTATTGGTGACGATGGAAAGATCATAACGCCGTCTCTCGACGAGAATACGGGAGTCGACCTCTATCTTTCCACATCCAGTGCGGGAGGCGGTTTGCAGATATCCGTCGCTGGTCTCGTTAAGAAGATGAGCGCGGAAAGTGCACAGCGAGCAGCACTCACTGCTGGTGCAATTGTTATCGATACTATTGCGATTGATGACGGCAGAAAAGACTTCCAGAAGGTAGAGCGTCTGCGGCAGCTCCGACCTGATATGATCCTCGTTTCGGGGGGCACGGATGGTGGAGATACCATAAAACACCTCGTTGAGATTGCCGAGATGCTTGTCTCTGCCGACCCTAAGCCCCGACTGGGTGTTGGGCTAAATCTCCCCGTTATTTTTGCTGGCAACAAGGACGCATATCCCGCCGTCAAAGAGCTTCTTGAGAACAGAGTTGCTTTATCACAGGTTGATAATCTGCGTCCTACACTGGATCACGAGAATCTGCTTCCCGCCCGAGAAGCGATCCATGAGCTTTTCCTCGAACACGTAATGCAGCAAGCCCCCGGTTACAGCAAACTCTCCACATGGACGAGTGCGGGAATCATGAGCACTCCGAACGCGGTTGGAACCATCATGGAGACCATCGCAAATCAACGTAATATCACCGTGCTGGGAGTTGATATTGGTGGGGCGACTACGGACGTTTTTTCCGTCTTCCGAAATGAAGCGGGTAAACCCATTTTTAATAGAACGGTTTCTGCCAATCTGGGAATGAGCTACTCCATTTGTAATGTCCTTACGGAAGCTAAAGTAGAGAATATCAAAAGATGGCTGCCGTTTCAGGTATCAGATGCCGATCTTCGAAACCAATTGCGCAACAAGATGATTCGCCCGACTACCATTCCACAGCGAATGGAAGACCTGATGATTGAGCAGGCTGTGGCGCGTGAGGCTCTGCGGCTGGCATTCGACCATCATCGCTCACTAGCACGTGGTTTGGAAGGCGGCGCCGGTCAGGCGGCTGGGATAGCAGGTGCATTTGATGAGAAGCGGTCTGGTCGCACATTGGTGAATATGATGGTTCTCGATATGATCGTTGGAAGCGGCGGAGTGCTCAGTCACGCGCCACGGCGCTCACAAAGTGCGCTGATGATGATGGATGCTTATCAGCCTGAGGGTGTCACCCTTCTGACAGTGGACTCCATTTTCATGATGCCGCAATTGGGAATTCTATCCACTATTCTGCCAGACGCCGCAACCGAAGTCTTTGAGCAGGACTGTCTGGTCTATCTCGGGACATGTGTGTCACCGGTTGGCGTTGCTAAAGAGGGAGAACCCTGCGTCACGATAACTTTCAAAGGTCAAACCGAATCCATACCAGTCGGCCAGATTAAAGTCTATCCATTGGGAATGAAAAATTCAGCTAATATGGGTGGCGCAACAGAAATGCACGGCGGAATTGTCCAGTTAGACTCCAATGAACCCGAGCGCGAAGAGCTGATGATCCAACCGGCAAAGGGATTCGATGTCGGCGAAGGCAAAGGAAAGCCGCGCAAAGTAACGGCGACAGGCGGCATTGTCGGATTAATTGTGGATACGCGCTGCCGACCATTGCAAATACCTGCCGATCCAAATCTGCGAATTGCGAAGCTTAAACAGTGGTTCAATGCGATGTCAATTCCAGTGGTGAATTAACGCGGTTGAAACACTCTCTTCTGAGATTATTGCAGTGTCCGCAGGCTTGCTTGGGATTATTGGAAGTCGAAACGACTGTCGGATCCCAACAAGAGATTATTGAGGGCAAAATCACCTGCCCGCAATGCGGGGGGACCTACGCTATTCAGGAAG
>CAISOI010000258.1 GCA_903886985.1 uncultured Chthonomonas sp. | reverse complement strand
GTGCTCAAGCAGGGACAGACTTATCGACAAACAACTTATTATAAGTTCTCAGTGCAAAAGTAATCAGGTGGCATACAAGCTCTCCGCAAATGCAAAGTTTGACAATATGCGTTTGTAAATCTGTAATTTTTGTCCAACTCCAATCCAAGATGAGTTAAAGTAGTGTTTTGTAACTCGGTTTTCTGTCGCTAGTTGTCACCGTCTGAATCAGCTGTAGCTTTGGTTCTGTGGTGGTTTTGCTTAGCTAAGAATTTTTTAAGTTAGCCGCTTAAAAGTACTTGACGAAATCTCTACTTGTTGTTATCATGAAGTTGAGTATCTCAGTGAGGAGGTGTGTATAAAATGAAGCAATCCGTAAACCCCGTTGTTGCTACTGTTGTAGTCGTACTTATTGTTGGAGTTGTTGGTTTCTTTCTTTGGAAAGGTACTGGTGGTGGTAACGGCAATAAATCTCCTGGTCAAGTCGGTAACGCGTCTCCATTCGGTCCCGGCGGTGAGGCAAACAAAGCTATGTCTAACACCGGAAAGCCCAGAACGAGTTCGCCACCAAGTGCACCAAGATAATCGGTTCTCCAACTCTTCCATCTCGACACTCTCTGCTTTACTCTTGTAGTTGTACTGTAGCAAAAAAGATGTAAACGTTCATGATTATCGCCCTTATGAGGACTGTGATGGTCTGATGTACGTAAGATATTCGCGGACCATTTTCAGCCCGACCATCGGCGGTACGGGCCATCTAGGAGGATGAAAATTGAGTTCTAATTTTGTTTCAAAGCGTGGTAAGTCCGGCTTTACACTTATCGAACTGCTCGTTGTCATTGCAATTATTGCTATCCTTGCCGCTATTCTTTTCCCAGTATTTGCAAAAGCACGTGCTTCTGCCCGTCGAATCAGTGGTTTGAGCAACCTCAAGCAACTAGGTTTAGGTACCACAATGTATGTCCAAGACTATGACGAGAAGATGCCTTATTACGATTGGGGCACATTTTCTTGTAATGAGTCTGGCAACGGTGGTGGTCCTAACACATTGAGTGGTAATGCTGCGGGTTTTGGTGCATACAGCGCCCAAGCATGGTGTAACTCCATTCAGCCATATGTAAAAAGCACCCAGATCTTCCAAGACCCAAGTGACAAACACCAATGGCAACCAGGTTACTGTATTAACTTCCCGCAATCCATCTGGCAACCGGGCAAGAGTTCTTGGCAACAGTCCACGTACTTGAGCTATGGTTGGTCAGAAAGTGCATCTGGTCAAAAGTTAGCGGCTTACAAGAACCCGTCCAGTGATGCCCTTTGGTTTGACTATATTGGTGTGCTTGTAGATACATGGGGTCGCTATGGTTGGACAGACGATCTCTACATTCGCCGAGGAATCTGGAACGACATGAACTGGGGCGCAACCTGCGGACTCAGCGACGATCCCCGTGCACTTGGAAGCGCTTTCAACCAGACTCAGTGGAACTGCTTGCAAAACGGTATTCGCCACGAAACCGGTATCAACGTTACCTTTGTTGACGGCCATGCAAAATTCGTCAATAACCGAAACATGAAAGAAGTCGGACCAGACATTGGTCAGATTGTTCCTGGTGATGGAAGCGTCACGCCTAAGTTCTAATTAGGTCAAATGTTGTGAATAATGCCCGGCTGCCATCGGATTAATCCGCAAACAGCCGGGCATTTCCACTTTGAGGTCTCTACTGAATGTATCTTTGCTCTTTGAGTACTGTTCCCGAATGTCGTGCCGCCTTTGTGAAAACCGCAATTGTTCTGTTCGCTCTCAGCTGTCTATCGGGATGTCAGGGCAAAGAAGCTGTTGAGACAACGCCTCGTAACGTTGCTACCCGGACGATGGACCCAACCTATAATCCTTCGAGCAGTACCATTGTTGGGTCATTGAACCGAGCAACAGCAATTTCGGACGCTAGGACTGCACTCGCAAAGTCTCCCGGTGACATTAAGTCCCGAATCAAACTGGCAATTCTGCTCGATTCAAGTGGTGACGGAAGTGCCGCCGAAGATGTTTTGCGCGAAGGTTTACAAAAGGGAATCAAGGACGCAGAGTTCTATCACACCGTTGGTCTCTTCTACATGAAACACCAAGTGAAGGCGCCGGCTGTTGAGGCGTTCTTTGCCGAGACGCAGTTGGCTCCGAAAAGTGCAGTTGCACATTGTAAATTGGCGGAGGCACTGGGATATATTGGTAAAAGCGAAGAGGCTCAAATCGAGTACGACCGCGCGATCAAGTTAGATCCTAAAATGCCAGAACCCTATCTTGGGATGGCGTACCTCAATAACTCGCCCGACAAGTACAAAGTGGCAATTAGATATCTGGAAGAGTATATTGCGATTTCAGACAAAAAGGGACCCGGTTACGGATTGTTGAGCCGAGTCTATCTTAATATGCACCAATACGACAAAGCGGTAGTGGCGGGCGAATCTGCCACTAAATCAATGCCGACCGACGGCAATCTTTGGTACCTTTTGGGTCAGGCATATTTTTATAACCCCAATAAGGTCAATCTGGTTGGTGCAGAAGAGGCATTCAATAATACACTGAAATTCGGCCCTACTGCCCATGCCCATTTCGAGTTGGCTAATGTGCTATTGAGGTTGAACAAAATCGATCGCGCGGCAGATGAGTATCGGGAAGCTGTTCGGATGGACCCTACTAACGGCAAGGCGCATTATCAACTTGGGCAGACATTGTTGAGGCTTGGCAAGCGGGAGGAGGCAACTGCGGTTTTGGCAAAATCCAAGGGTCTCATAAAAATGAATCAGGATGAGTCGTTGCTCTTGGACAAACTGACGGTGAGCCCCCACAACGCAAAATTGGAATTTGAACTCGCGTCTCTCTACAGCAAATTGGGAATGTATGATCGTGCTCGTAACTGGTTTCGGTCCACCCTGGAGGATAACCCAAATTATCCCGACGCTGCGAGGATGTTGGCGGAAACCGAAAAGCTAGTTAACAGCTCCGTTCGCTCGGAAAAGTCCCAATAGGTGACGTTCTGCAAAAAGCTGTTTAAAATTAGTACTGAAGTACTATGATCGGATAATCCGTGACGATTTCGCAACTTTTGATGCGATAAGAATGCCTCACAAGTCTCAAATATGCCTCCATAAAGTGTTGGGATACTGACTTGCTGCTTCTACCGCATCTGTCAAAACTGTAATACTTCGAGTAGTCTAAGTAATTTTACGCTCTCCTCTCATTAAGGAGCCGATATGAACAATGACAAGAAGGTTATGACTAGGCATTCCCGCACTCTGATTTTATTAGTCATACTGGTTGCTCTTGGTGGAACATTCTTTTTATTGCCGAAATCTTGGTTCGAAATACCGGATGTAAAGCCTGTCATAAGGGACCAAAATGTAGCTGTGTCCGACGTGCACTCCACGTCAACACCGAGTGTCGAGGATCTCGCCGCTCTTGTCGCGCAAACTCCAATGGATTATTCCGTGCGAACGCGGTACGGTCTTGCGCTGATGGCAAAGAGTAGAGAGAAAGAAGCATTGACTGAGTTTCTCGAGGCAAAACGACTGGCGCCTGCAAATCCAGTTGTGTACCAGAATCTCGGGGGATATTATTTGACCGTCCATGACTACAAACAGGCTGATGAAATGTTTAGTAAAGGCGTAGAGCTTTCTCCCTCAGACGGTAAGCCGCACTTTTACCGGGGTATGGCGTTACAGGGAATGGGTAAGCATGCGGAAGCCCTTGAGCAATTTCATACTAGTGTCACTCTTTCACCAGATTTTGCAGATGGATGGATTAATCTAGCAATAGAGGGTACTAAGGATGAGCCTGAACAGAAGGTAGTAGAATATGCGAAGACATATGAAAAGCTGACTAGTAATAGTGGTCTCAGCAATTTTGTTCTTAGTGGAGCCTATCGCACTTGGCATAAGTATGATCAGGCCGCCAATTATGGCGAACTAAGTGTCAAGTCCGACCCGAAGAACTATGTTTACTGGCACAATCTCGGCAAGATCTATACATACTCTAGAAAGTTCGATCGGGCGGAAAGGGCTCTTGAAACTGCGATGACGTTGACGTCGAAGCCTGCAATGATTTATCAGGAGAGGGCTGTGAATATGTTGAACTCTGGTAAATATGAGAAGGCGATCGAGTTCTATAAATCAGCACTTGCAGCGAGTCCATCTTCTGGGCACCTTCATCATTCCATATCTAGAACCTATTTGAAACTAAACGACCTCGCAAACTCGGCAAAAGAGGAGGCTCTTTTTCGGGAATGGGAGCGTACCAAACAGGCGGATAAGTCACATGGGAATTAAATCTGCGTCTACCAAACTCATCTCACAATTTGGCTCACCAGCTTTTGCTGTTGCCACATGTATTCTTATTTCATTGTCAGGTTGCGGTCCCAAACCATCGTCCTCGAATGGAAGCGGCATTCAGACAATTCCCAGGCAATCATCTACCTCCGGGGAAGTTAAATCGGTATCCCTTGATGCCAATCCAGATACAGTTCAGTTTACGGACATTACCGCTTCATCAGGAATAAACTGGACTCATTTTAGTGGTGCTCGTAACAAGAAGTATATGCCTGAAATTGAGACTCCGGGTTGCGCTTTCATCGACTATGACAACGATGGCAAACCTGACATTCTTTTGTTAAATGGGGCTGATTGGCCGGAAGTCACCTCGGGGCGAAAACGGAGCCGATGTTCCCTCTATCACAATTTGGGCAACGGGAAGTTTAAGGACGTCACCAAGGAGGCTGGTCTCGATATTGAGATGCACGCTATGGGGGTAGCTGTCGGGGATTATGACAATGACGGATTTGACGACATCTATATTTCTTGTGTTCTCGGACCAAGCAAGCTTTTTCACAATGATGGACACGGGCGTTTCAAAGATGTTGCAGCGGAGGCTGGGGTAACAAACGCGGGGCACTGGGGTTCTGGCTGCGCCTGGGTTGATTATGACAAAGATGGAAAATTGGACCTCGTAGTGGGTAACTATTGCAAATGGACACCGAAGACGGACATCAAGTGCGCGGTATACCATGGTGAAAAGTCATACTGTACGCCAAACGTATACGATGGTGAGCCTGCGGTATTATTTCATAACGAAGGTGGCGGCAAATTCAAGGACGTGACCAAAACTGCGGGTTTGATTAATACACCCGGCAAGACCTGGGATGTTGTGGTGTTAGATTATGATAATGACGGCTGGCCAGACCTTGCGTTTGCCAATGACATGGAGCCGAACTGCCTTTTCCATAATGAAAGAAATGGCACCTTCAAAGAAGTTGGGCTTGAAGCGGGAATTGCGCTGGGCGAAAACGGCGTATCGAAGGCAGGCATGGGAATCGATGCGGGCGACATAGATGGTTCCGGCAAGCCGAGCATTATGATAACTAACTTTACAGGAGAAGGTATATCACTATTCAAAAATATGGGGCAAGGTCAGTTTTTGGAATCATCGCACGATTGGAAGGTGGCTGACATTAGTTTGCTCAAGATGGGTTGGGGGCTGCTGTTATTCGATTATGATCTGGATGGGAAGTTGGACTCAATTGTGAGCAATGGTCACCTCTACGACAACGTCGATAAATTTCAGCCTGGGATGACTTATGCGCAGGAACCACTGCTTTTCCACAACGAAGGTACACAATTTAAGGAAGTAGGAAAAAGCCATGGTGCGGATTTGCTGAAACCGATGGTCGGAAGAGGTTCTGCCTATGCCGATATTGATGGTGACGGTGATTTAGACGTATTGATGGTGGAAAATGGCGGACATCCACGACTGTTGCGGAATGAAGGCGGCAATAAAAACAACTGGTTGCGGGTAAAGACTGTAGGGACAAAGAGTAACCGCAATGGAATCGGCGCGAAAATAGTTGCTGAAGTGGGAGGGCCAACCATTACTCGGTGGGTGAAAAGTGCAGCGAGCTTTCTCTCGTGCTCCGAATTAACGGTGACCATTGGTCTGGGCAAACTAGACAAAGTGAATAAGCTCACTATCACCTGGCCATCTGGAACTATCACGACTTTGGCTGACGTAAAGTGTAATCAAAATCTTTCCGTAACTGAGGGCTCCGGCAAATAGCCGTAGCCCTTTTTGTAAAAATTCAAATGAACTTGATCAGGAGTTGTTGATGATTGCCCTCGAAATGCCGCCGATTATCCCGCGTGAGGACCTTTTTGGAAATCCGGTCAAGTCATCTGCCCAAATATCACGTGATGGAAAACGCATTGCGTACATTGCCCCAGATGAAGGTGTATTGAACGTCTGGGTCTACACGATCGGACAAAAGGACGATGCAGTTATCACATCTGACCGAGCAAGAGGAATTCGTTCGTTCATGTGGGCACACGACGGTATCCATCTACTATATGTTCAGGACAAAGATGGCGACGAGAACTGGCACGTCTGGGCGGTAAACGTTGAGACGAAAGAAGCCCGCGATTTAACCCCGCATCCGAATCTGCAGGCAAAACTCGTCGGATTAGACTATCGACATCCTAACGAGGTTTTAGCAGGTCTAAACTTACGTGATGAACGCGTACACGATGTTTATCGCATCTTTCTTGATTCTGGCGAAGCCAAACTTGAAGTAGAGAATCCGGGTGACGTAATTGGCTGGGTAGACAATGAAGATTTCAAAGTCACCGCGGCTTTTGCCACTTTGCCAGATGGTGGCAACGAATTAAGAGTGCTCCAAGGAGACGTGTGGAAGTCTATAGCTGTTTGGGGGCCAGAAGACGAAGGTGCCCCTTATGGATATACTCCAGATGGCAAGGGTATGTATCTGAGCAGCTCCGTCGGCTCCGACATGCAGGAACTTCGCATATTGGACATTGCTACTTTGACCGAAATAACGCTGGCAAGCCATCCCACAGTCGATCTTGATGAGGCCCTTTTCCATCCAACGCTGCACCACGTGCAGGCCGTAGGATTTAACGAAGACGGGTTAGAATGGCAAGCGCTGGACCCTGCCATCGAACGGGATCTTGAGATTCTCCAATCGGGAAATCGCGGCGAACTTCACGTTATCAGTCGAGATCTTGCAGATGAGAACTGGATAGTTTTATACACCAGTGACATAGCTCCTGCTTCCTATTATCACTATCGCAAGGGAACAGGGGAAGTAGAATTTCTATTTACTGCACGCCCCGAGCTGATGAAGGCAATCCTAGCTCCAATGAAACCGGTGCATATTGCCACTCGGGACGGTCTCACGCTCCACTGTTATCTCTCTTTACCTGTCGGGGTCGAACCGAAAAATCTGCCCATAGTGCTCAATGTTCACGGTGGTCCCTGGGCTCGGGATACCTGGGGATACAATCCTGAGGCGCAATGGCTTGCAAACAGAGGTTACGCCTGCCTACAAATTAATTTCAGGGGCTCGACAGGGTTTGGAAAGAGCTTTTTGCATGCAGCGGACCGTGAGTGGGGAGCAAAGATGCACGACGACCTGCTCGACGCGTTGAACTGGGCAGTTCGAGAAGGCATTGCAGACCCGAAGCGCGCAGCAATATACGGCGGAAGTTATGGGGGATATGCCGCGCTGGTTGGTGTCGCCTTTACACCGGAAGTCTTTGCCTGCGCAGTGGATATTGTTGGGCCGAGTAATTTGATGACACTTATGAGCTCCATCCCTCCTTATTGGGAACCCCTTCGTAAGTTGTTCACCTTGCGTGTCGGCGACCCCGAGATTGAGCCAGAATTTCTCAATTCTCGCTCTCCATTATTCAAAGCGGACCAGATTGTCTGTCCACTATTGATTGCCCAGGGGGCTAACGATCCACGCGTCAAGCAGGCTGAGAGTGAACAGATTGTTGCCGCTTTGCAGGAACGGGGCAAACAGGTGGAGTATCTTCTATTTGAGGATGAAGGGCATGGTTTTGCGCGACCCGAAAATCGCTTAAAGTTCTACGCTGCCGCTGAAAAGTTTTTGGCATCTCATCTGAACGGGCGCAGCGAATAGCTTGATTCCACTGAGAACTTTGGAAGTAGTAGTGCTGCCTTAGAGCTCTTGGCGTTTAAGAACGTGTTTAATGTTGGTTAAGGACCGTTGAATGAATAGGTATAGTCGTACGACACTTTGTGGAACAATTGCTGGTCTCTCTCTGGTAGCAGCGGGGGTCGTTTGTGCTGACTCCAAATTATCATGGGCCCCTGTTGCAATCAAGATATCTCCTGCAACATTGAAGTTTGATAACGGTGCGGATAGCCGGCGTGTGCTTGTTTCAGTAGAAACAAAAGATGGGTTTTGGCACGATGTTACGACCGAGGCGCAATTCATAACCCCCAATATTGTGAAAGTTGGCAAAGACGGTTATATGTCACCTGTTCGTTCTGGTACTGGAACGCTTAGTGTCAAATTCGGCGGTGTATCAAAGACGGTTCCTGTCACGGTTGCAAACACCAAAGTGATCCCCGTCAGCTTTGTTAGAGACGTTATGCCCCTAATGGCAAAGACGGGCTGCAATCAGGGCACCTGCCATGGTTCCGCAAAAGGCAAGAATGGTTTTAAGCTATCTCTGCGCGGATACGATCCCGATTACGATTATCACGCGCTGATTGACGATATTTCTGGACGTAGATTTAATCGTGCAGTTCCTTCCCAGAGCTTGATGCTGCTTAAGCCCACTCAGGGCGTTGCGCATCAAGGCGGCTTGGTATTTGACGAACAGTCCCGTGCCTATTCGACTATGCATCGATGGATCGCGGAAGGCGTTAACAACGACGCTGGAAAGACCACTCGTGCGACCAGCATTGAAGTTCTTCCAAACCAGCCGAAAATGGTTTTGCCCGGTGAGCATCAACAACTCATGGTGATTGCACATTATCAAGACGGGACTTCCCGAGACGTTTCGCGTGAGGCCGTTTTCACGAGCACGATGCCCGAAACCGCCACCATCACACCCGACGGAGTGGTTACTTCCGTTCGGCGAGGTGAAGCGTCGATCTTAGTCCGATACGAAGGTAATTATTCTGCAGATCGAATCACTGTGCTGGGGGATAGAACTGGTTATAAATGGGCAGCGCAGCCCCAGCTGAACTACATAGACAAGTTCATCGATGCAAAGTTGTTGAGCATTAAGGCGATCCCGTCTGGTTTATGTACCGATGAAGAGTTCTTGAGGCGCGCATCAATTGATATCATTGGAGTGCCGCCGACGCCGGATGCTGTTCGCGCATTCATTGCGGACAAAACTCCTTCGCGGTCCAAACGGGCACAATTGGTAGATTTGCTGATTAGCAGTCCCGATTATTCGGACAACTGGACTAACAAATGGTCTGACCTATTATCAGTTAACCGTAAGTTTTTGGGTGAACGTGGTGTGTGGAAGTTTCGGAACTGGCTACACGAACAGGTTGCGGTCAATCGCCCTTACAACGAATTCGTAAAAGAAATCGTTGCCGCTTCTGGTTCGACTTTTGATCATCCTGCCGCTTCTTACTGGCGAGTAGCACGTGAACCAAATCAGGCTGCAGAAAACGTTACCCAACTCTTTCTTGGCATTAGGTTCTCTTGCAACAAGTGCCATGACCATCCTTTTGAAAGATGGACTCAAACTCAATACTATCAATTCGCTGCCAATTTTGGAAGAATCGGCTATCGCCCTGCAGTAGCAGAAGGCGATGAAACGATTTACGAACGTAGAGATGGCGAAGTCACGCATCCACGATTAAACAAGGTAATGACAGCAGGTTATCCCTATCCCGTTACCGTCGATAAGGAATTAAATTCCACTCGACGCGAGGCACTGGCGGCCTGGCTGACTTCTGCTAAGAATCCGCTTTTTGCAAAATCTTTTGTAAACCGTATTTGGAGCTATTTCCTCGGTAAGGGCATTATTGATCCCGTTGATGATATTCGTTCGAGTAACCCGGCGGTCAATCCTGAATTGCTGGACGCGCTTACGGCGGATTTCATCAAGCATAATTTTGATTCACAGTATCTGATTAGAACCATCTGTGCATCTCGAACATATCAGGCGAGTATCAAAGCGAACAGTTGGAATCGAGATGATCTGACTAACTTTTCCCACGCTCTGCCACGTCGATTGACTGCGGAGCAGCTAGTAGATGCTCTGACTCAGGCGACAGGTTCGACACGCAAGTATGGTGGGGTTCCTTCTGGATTCAGAGCTGTTCAACTCCCGGATAGTTCGGCTGCAGGGAGTGAGTTTTTGGAACTATTTGGCAGGCCTGTCAGAGAGTCTCCGTGTGAATGCGAGAGAAGCAGCACTGTTAGTTTGGGGCAGGCACTTAACTTGATTAACAGTGATACAATTAATAACTCGATTGCAGACAAAACGGGACTAGTGTCGAAACTTGTCGATAAAAATCTTTCCGACACGCAGATTGTTGAAGATATTTTTCTAAGTGTTCTTTGTCGTATGCCTACTCCGAGCGAACTCAAGAAAACACTGCCGGTATTAGTGGTAAAACCTGAGGATGTCAAAGAGCTGATAACGGATATTGCGAAAACTACTAAATTGACGGACGTCGAAGCTGCAAAGGCTGTCAAAGCACGTGCTGCTCAGGATATAATGTGGGCATTAATTAATAGTCCATCATTTCTGTTTAATAGATAGAGTTAGTTACTTCGCAGAGGTATTTCTCTGCATCCTCCCGATTTGGAGAGTAAAAAATGTTTTCGATACCAGGCAATCATCATAGAGACTGTGACGGCGTAACTCGAAGGGAGTTACTCCGGGTCGGCGGTGCAGGTTTCTTAGGACTTAGTCTGCCGGAAGTTCTGCGGCTTGAAAAAGGTCTGAAGGATGGCAAGATTGGCGACAAAAAAGGTGCCGCGGGTTTCGGCAATGCCAAATCGGTCATTCTGATTTTTCTTCAGGGCGGTCCGAGTCATATAGATATATGGGACCCCAAGCCAAACGCGCCTGACAATGTTCGAGGTGACTTCAAGCCGATCAAGACAAAGATCCCGGGTGTACATATTTCGGAAACAATGCCTCGGCTGGCACAGCAATTGGACAAAGCAACTCTTATCCGTTCCGTGAGCTACACTCCAAATGGCTTGTTCAATCACACGGCGGCTATGTACCAGATGCTTACCGGTGAGCAGGCCGATAAGGTCTCGCCTTCCGGACAGTTGGAACCGCCCGCTCCTACAGATTTTCCAAATGTCGGTTCACAGGTTTCGCGAATTCATCCGCCGGATGTTCCGATGCTGCCGTTTGTAATGTTGCCGCGACCATTGCAGGAGAGCAATGTTATCGGTAAAGCTGGAACTGCAGGTTTTCTTGGAAAGGCGTTTGATCCCTACTATGCGTATCCTCCCGGCGGGGATGATGACCAGACCAAGATGGAACGACTAAAAGTGGACGATTTCTCATTGCGCGCAGAGATCTCGAAGATGCGTCTGCAGCGAAGGGCAAATCTTAGAACCATAATTGATGCTGGTATGCCTGATCTAGAAAGAGCTGTCAAACCTTATGCGCTGGACGAATATTATGGAAAGGCGTTCGACCTGATCCTTTCCGGCAAAGCTCGTGAGGCGTTTGACCTGACTAAAGAGCCCGATGCTGTTCGGGATAAATATGGTCGCCACACATTTGGTCAATCGGTTCTACTCGCTCGAAGACTTATTCAGGCGGGTACCCGATTTGTGCAGGTCAACTGGCCTTCTGTCGCAAACGGAGATCCAAAGGTTACTGCATGGGACACTCATGCTGCGAATTTTGGGCCGTTGAAAAACCTTCATTGCCCAAAACTGGATAGCGCACTGTCGTCTTTGTTGGAAGACTTGAGTGATCGTGGGATGTTGGATGATACTTTAGTTGTCGCAATTGGCGAGTTCGGCAGGTCTCCGCGAATGGGTGTGAGTACTTCCGGCAACGGAAATGCACCGGACGGGCGAGATCACTGGCCGTATTGCTACACGGCGCTAATAGCTGGAGCTGGAATTAAGCGCGGGGCAGTATACGGCAAATCGGACGAAACGGCTTCCAGCCCTATCGAAAATCCGGTACACCCAACGGAAGTGCTCGCAACAATTTATCATACGTTGGGAATTCCGCCTGACACCATTACCTACAACCACTTGAATCAGCCTAGAGAATTGGTGAAAGCCAAACCCGTTATCGGGCTCTTCTAACTGGCAATTCTGACCAATTGATCATAGAGTTACAGACCATCTCTCGTTTTATTTCGTGGGAGATGGTCTTTCTTTTGAACGAGGGATCAGTGGTTTTTGCGGAGTACTCTTCCAGCAAGGTTACCTGTTTTTGCTCCCAACTCCCATGCGGATCTACCGTTTACCATTACATAGTCGATGCCTACCGAGAATTGATGACAGTCTTCAAAAGTCGCTCTGTCATTGATGGTGTTAGGATCATAAATTACGATATCTGCGAAGTTGCCAACCATTAAAGCACCTCTATTTACCAAACCTAGGCGCTCGGCTGGCAGCCCCGTCATTTTGCGTATCGCAACGACTTCTTCCACTACCTGTCGGTCACGCACATAGTGTCCAAGCACTCGCGGAAATGTTCCATAAGAACGCGGATGTACGCGGTCTTCGCCAAACTTTCCGTGAGGGGCTGTCCCGACTGCGTCGGATCCAATCATAGTAAAGGGATGTTGGAGAACCTTTTCGATATCGGCTTCGTTGATAGCAAAATTCACCGCGCTAATGTTGTTCTTCTCTTCAATAATGATATCGATCATGGTTTGTATTGGGCTATGGTTGCGCTCTCTGGCAATTGCTGCCAGACGCCGTCCTTGCAAAGTGCGATTGATCCGCGAAACTCCAATTTGTACGGTATCCCAGTAACATCCGGGTTCAATATCATCCCAATCTGCGTGGTTCATTAGGATGTCTTCCACTACTTTGCTTCGTTCAGAGGGATCCAAAAGGCGCGCGACGATAGTCTCATTGTCGCCGCTGTTAATCCACTGAGGAAGGAATTGTACAGCCATGCTGGTCTGAAAGGCAGTGTAGGGGTATTGGTCCAACTGAACATCAATACCTTCCGCCCGGGCCGCCTCAACAATGCGCAATGTTAGATCGACTTTGCCCCAATTGGCTTTCCCCTCGGCTTTGTGGTGGGAAAGCTGAACGGGAACTCCGGAACGTCGTCCGATTTCCAAAGCTTCCTCAACCGATTCAATCAGGAAGTCTCCTTCATTGCGAAGGTGGGAAGCATAGATGCCACCGAATTCTGCCCCGACTGCTGCCAGTTCGGCAAGTTCAGGAATATCTGCAAATTTTGAAGGGGTGTATTCTAAGCCGGTCGAAATACCCCAAACACCACTTTCGAAGGCGTCCTGCAGAGTGGATTTCATCTGCGCCATTTCGTTATTGTCCGGCTTGCGCTCATCCATTCCCATTACGCGTTTCCGAAGCGTTCCTTGACCTGCCAGCATTACGTAGTTCGTGGCAACGCCATGATCCTCAACGAATTGCAGGTGTTCTTTGAGGTTATTCCAAGTAATTCTGCCATTGTGAGCAGCGAGCCAACGCTTCTCCATTGCGAATATTGGATCTTTTGTGGCAAATCCGACACAGAGCGAACAGTTGCCAACTATCTGAGTTGTGATACCTTGAGAAATGATGCTTTCTTGCTCGGGGTGGTAGACGACTGACAGGTCGGAATGCGTATGAATGTCTATAAAACCCGGTGCCACGCGTTGGTTCG
>CAISOI010000257.1 GCA_903886985.1 uncultured Chthonomonas sp. | reverse complement strand
CCTCAGCATAGACTCATATAATGATCAGAACATGAAAGATCATGTTCATGATCTTTTAATGATCGGTACCAATAAAATGTGTCTTTTAGCCATTAGATGCTACTTCGCAGCCACTTTCTAAGCAACGAGAGATAGTGAATCTCAGCTTGCTCATGAAACATAGGAGAGGAGGGATTGAGCTAACCAGGTCGAACGTTGTGACTAGTGAATAAACGAACAGATAAGTCTGGGCCAAAGATCTTCGGGGCGTAGAAAAAACCATTTCGCAATTGGCTCAGAGAGCAACCATATTAATTAGAGGCGGGAGGTGGTTTGTATATTGCCTTCAGCGTCGCAAATTGTAACAAGCCCAGAAACATTTGGTACAATGGATCGCAGACGGTTTAAGAGCGGCAATCCGGAGATTAATAGTGCAGTTGATAGTGCATCGCCATCCGCTGCCTGAGGGGCGATTACAGCAGCCAAGACGGCGTTGCGAGTGGGGCGGCCCGTCGTGGGATCGATTACATGACCGTATTCAACTCCCCCATCCTCAAACGATTTCCCATGTACAGCTGACACAGATACTGAAGCATCCGTCAATTTGACAACGTCTATTAACTCTTCAGGATCTGCAGGATGTTGAATGGCAACGGAATATGCTTCCCCGTCTGGGGCACATCCCAATGCAGCAACTGAACTAGTGCCTCCGTGAATTAGTGCGCCCGGGATCTCCATATCCCGAAGCAGCTCGACGACCTGATCGATCGCATATCCTTTGCCGATAGCACCTAAATCTACCCTCATACCATTGACTTTAAAACGGATCGTTCTATATTCGTCGTCAAACTCTAAAAGTTTCATACCTGTGAGCTTAAGAGCCTCTTCAACCTCACTCGCGTCCGGGGTCGCCCCCGTGCCCCCTACAAAACCCCATGCCTGCAATAATGGAGCAATGGTAATATCAAATGCGCCATTGGTGGCATCACTTAACTCCTTGGCACGTAGAAGAAGTGCGTAGGTACGGGGATCTAGCGGAACGGGCCTATGGAATGCCCGAACATTTGCTTCATAAATCTCACTGTCTTCGCGATACATCGAAAGGTGGCGCTCAATACGGTGTACTTCGGCTTCTGCCTCTTCCGCGACCGACCTAAGGTAACTAGGTGCTTTTCCCCATAGTGCAAACTCAAAATAGGTCGCCATAGCGCGAAATGAATGAATGTAGATGGGCTCAACGCTCATAGTTAGAGTCTCGTTAACTTATTAATTGTTTGCTATCCAAATGCCGCGATTAGTAGACAGTATCATTCTCCCCCGATGGCTACTATCATATGCAACATGATTGAACCCAGTTGAAGGAAGACCAGACATGGACCTGGTCCAACTCTTTCCAGCATCGACAGATATCCACAATGCCGGAGAAGTGTGTGTTGAAGGTACCTCGTGGGAGATTAGGACCATTTTGTTGGGATCATGTGGATCGATTGCTATATCCGACAGCCCGTTTTCGTCCTTCAGGTGAGTCCATCTGTCTTTAGAGGGATCAAACTGGTAGAGCCCGTGGTCGGTCTGGCCACTGCAGATGGCGTATACAACATCATTTTGATCGACGGAAACTTTTGTGATATTCGAGAAGGAGCTTTTGAGGTCACGAAGAAAGCCTTCTGGATGAACATACCAAACTCCGGCATCTCCTCCGAAAACAACTCCCCCCCACCCAAATCTACCAGCTAAGGAAACGGTTGCAGTCTTTGGCAGTCCACCTGCATCTCCGCCGTCTCCGCTATCGTGCGAGATTTTTCCCCAGTTGCTTCCTGAGTCCGTGGACGTATAGACTTTTCCACCTGCGGCGAGATATATGGTAGACGACTTGTCCGCCACTGCCAAAATGCTCTGTGCACGTCCGGGTAGATTCAAAATTGGCAATCCTTGCTCCGGTCCAGACTGAATTAACCATGTGACTCCACCATCCTTGGAACGTACAATGCCCTGAAAACTGTCACCTTTGACGAGTGTTATCAGAATCGTTTTTTCATCGCGGAAGGTTACATCAGAAACACCGACACTCGTAGGAAATGATGCCCCCACTCGCTTCCAAGTACTCCCATTATCATAAGAATGCCAGACTTGCCCATGCCCGCTGCCTAAAGCAACCATGTGACCCAGTTGGTAAGGATTAGAGACGGTCTTAAGGATATTCGAAGAACTGATGGGAGAGGAGGGCGATATTGGCTGCCACTTCATTGGACCATCCGCAAGAATTGCTGAATGGAGCGAAATCATTGCCAACACCAAAACTAAGACATGAGCCAATTGTTTCAAAGTGATTCCGTTGCTTTCGGGATGAAATTAGGGTTATTTTATAGGACAGGAATTATCAATCCGAGGTTCGAGGAAGATATAAAGAGGCGGAGGATCGCTGTCGCGTTCCTCCGCCTTATTGAGACTTAAGACACTAGGTCAGATTAGGCAATATACT
>CAISOI010000256.1 GCA_903886985.1 uncultured Chthonomonas sp. | reverse complement strand
TCTCTAAATTGAGCGTCGGAAGGTATTGTTATAGGTATGTATGCCCGGCTGGTCGTCAATCGAAGTAGTAGACTGGCATATATCACTGGATGAGTTGAGTACTTAAATGGGTTTTGGTAAGCTATCTCAGAATCGGACAATAATGAGCATCGGCATAGGCATTATGTCGAGCTTAGTTGCTGTTGCCGTCCTTGTTGGCCCTTATGCTCGTGCGAAGCAGAATTCCGTTTTACATGTTGGAAAGCAAGTTGATGATAGTTATATCGTAAGTACTCAGCAGCATATTGACGGCGGTGCAATATCCGTCGATGCCCGTCCAGTCGACATGGCATATCGACCTGGTGGAGGATATCTCGCTATTCTACTTCAGCACAGCGTTGTGCTCTCCACAAAAGAGGGAATAGTCCATTCTTCTCTAGCTTGGCTCCGACATGGAGCGGGATTTCGAGGAATTGCTTGGAATCCAGATGGTAATCGACTCTATGTAAGCGTCTCAGATGGGTATGTTCAAGAGTTGTCTCTTCAAAATGATAAACTCATTCTGGAGAAATCAATTAGACTGAAACCAATGGGGGACTTTTCAAATCCACGTCCCGGTGGAATGACTATCACGCGCGATGGTAAAAGGATGTTCGTCGCACTATGTGACAAAAATGCCGTGTCGGAAATTGATCTAACCACCCGCAATAGGGTTCGTGAGATTGCAGTCCAGAATTTGCCATTTGAGATCAAATTAACCGACGATGAAAAGAGTCTTGTTGTTACAAATTGGGGTGGGCGCAAAGTCACCGATGAGGATGAGCAGGGTAACACCGGAAACGCTGTCATTGTTGTGGACCCGCGAGGCGCGGCAATGTCCGGCACAGTGAGTATTATCAATCGCGACACATCTGCCGTTACTCATTTGGAAGTAGGCATACACCCTTCTGCGATAGCAATTGCAGGTCACTTTGCTTATGTAACGAACTCTGGCAGTGACAGTATTTCTGTTATTGACATCGATACTGAGACGGTTGTTCGGACCATGCCATTGAGGTATGGGCGCATGAATCTGTTTGGGAGCATGCCATGCGCCATCGCAGTTAAAGGTGGCATAGGTTACATTTGCAATGGAGGTGACAATGCCATTTGTCAAATGGACTTAAATACTGGCATAGTTATTGGGTTTCGGCCGGTAGGATTCTATCCAATCGCTATCGCACTGAGTCGTACCGGGAAGGCGATAGTCCTTAATTCCAAGGGTAATGGTTCTGTTCGAAGAACTAGCAGAGGGAAACCTGGCAACGCCCATGACTTTCAGGGGACAATCTCAAGCGTTGATCTATTGACAGATATTACAGCGGATACGAACCGAGTTGCCGCCGCAAACGGATGGAACCGAACTCGCGATGCTCTAAATCCGAAGTTGAAGGTTTATAATGGCGCTATTCAACATGTGATCTACATCATCAAGGAAAATCGAACTTACGATGAAGTTCTGGGAGACATGCCACAGGGAAATGGTGACGCCAACCTTTGTCTTTTGGGAGAAAGATATACTCCCAATCACCACGCCATTGCCCGGCAATTTTCTCTCTTCGATAATGCTTACGTAGTTGGAACCAATAGTGCAGACGGGCATCAGTGGTGCACACAGGCACTTGCCAATGATTACATTGAGCATTTCTACTCCGGATACAGAACATTCCCATTTGATGGCAACTGCGCTATGGCAATTTCGAATGCAGGTTGTCTCTGGGATGCAGCGCTGAAACGCGGTAAAACGATCCGGGATTATGGTGAATTTTGTGACACGAAGCTGGCGAAATTCTCGCAGCCGCAGCACTCGTGGATGGATTTGTGGAACGATAGAGTTAAGGGAACGCACGCCATCAATATTAAGTCTGGAACTCGACTTGCGAGTTTGAGACCATATATTAATACCAAGGTTCTGTGTTGGCCACTTGTTCAATCGGATCAGGATCGGGCTGATCAGTTCATAAGCGATTACACCACATTGAGTAAGGCTAATAAAGTGCCAAATCTAATGATTCTTTCGCTACCGTGTGACCATACCGAGGGCCTAAATCCCAACTATCCCACTCCTGGTTCCATGGTTGCCGACAATGACTTGGCATTGGGTCGCGTGCTGGAAACAGTTTCAAAGAGTCCTCAATGGAAGTCAACCTGCGTATTCGTTATTGAAGATGATGCTCAGTTTGGTGTTGATCACATTGACGGACATCGCACTGTTTATTTTGCAGTGAGCCCATACACCAAGAGAGGCTACGTCGATCACGAACTGTGTAACACCGTCTCAATGATTCGATCCATTGAGATGATGTTGGGGATTCCTCCCATGAATAGATTTGACGCCCTAACACCACCGCTCTACGCTTGCTTTAGCGACACTCCAAATTTGAGTCCGTACACTCAAGTACCAAACAAAGTCCCGCTCGACCAAATGAATCGCCGCCGCGACCGTCTGTCGAACAAAGAGAAGTCACTCATGGAGCAATCGATCTCACTGGATTGGTCAGACATGGACAGGGCGGATCCAAAAGTTCTTAACAGGATTATTTGGGCTTCGATCAAGGGTGTCAACAGCAAATATCCCTCGCAATTTGAAAAGAGTGAATAGGGCACCCACCTCAAAGCACCCATCTCAAAGTGTCCAAAGTGAACTCAATCGTTTTGAAACCAACAAGTTCCGGTGGAAACTTGCACCATTCTATATGTTCGGTTTCCACGAACTTGATATAGAGATCTGATTTCGAGTAATTCTGCCAATCTAATGTTGCTGAATACCCGTTTGTGATGATATGTCGACGAAATCTATGGGTGACGATGAAGATGAATAAAAACTTCGATCAGTTATCTTTGGGAGATTGGCATGAAACAGATCGGTGAGAAGAATTCTAAACGAATTTACAGGACTGATAGTACCATAGAGGTGCTTACGAACATTTTCGGGTACGTAATAGGCATTCAGAATAGAAAACACTTCTCGCACGTCAGTTCGTTCGACAGAATCCCAGTCTAAGTTCATTCGGGAACCATGATCTCCCTGAATAATGATAATGGGAGGGTTTTTTGAGTGCGACTTCATAAAAGCAATCACCTCCAAAATTCTCTTGTTCACATACTGAAGTTGATCCGTGTACCCTTTGATGTAATCCTCACGAGACAAACTGTTCAGGAGCCATGATCCATCGGCGTAACTCATTGGACCTTTGGGATAGACAGGCTCTCCTCCAGGACCGAAGACAAATGGGGGATGGGGCGCCAATAAGTGGGCATAGACAAACTTTGGACCCGGCAGATCGACAACGGAATTAAGATTCTGGAATACTCCCAACAGCTTCATGCGGTGCTTGTCATAACTAGTCTTTGATGCGGAAGAAGCTTCGCCGAGAGGCGTCAATCCCATTGCTTCATCCTCGAAGGAATTTGTGTCTACTTCATCATTCAAGTCGACATCTGCTGTGTCGACCTGAACTTCACCGTTTCCCGACCCAATGTGGACGTATTTGTAACCTTTTGTCGAAAGAAACCTTGCCACAGCATTGTCGTCCAATAGTTGCCTACACTTTTCCAGTGCGTTACCAGCAGATTGCTTTTTTTC
>CAISOI010000255.1 GCA_903886985.1 uncultured Chthonomonas sp. | reverse complement strand
AGCGCATCAAAAAGGGAAGTCCTGAGTATCGAATTATATATCAGTGGATAGCCAGCGATGCACCAGAACCGGCTGAGTCTGATGTGCGACTAACTTCAGTCGAGACTCTGCCAACGAAAATAAGGATGAAACCCGGGCAGGATCAACAGATTATTGCAGTAGCCCACTACTCCGATGGAACTTCGAAGGATGTGACTCGCTGGGTGAAATACGGCGTGACTGACGGCATGGTCGCGACGGTTGACGATTTCGGACACATAAAAGGGATTGGTGCTGGGGAATCAGCAGTTACCTCGTGGTACTCGAGCAAAGTGACCTATTCCCGTGTGACGATGCCATTTGGAGCTCCGCACCAAGCACGAGCGGAAAGCAAAACTCTCGACGGCTATGTCAATGCAAAGCTGGCATCATTGGGATTACCTACTTCTGACCGGTGCGATGACGCTACATTTATGCGGCGTGCCAGCATCGACTTGACCGGCGAATTGCCAACTCGGATGGCACAAGAGCAACTCTTCAAAGACAAGACTCTGGATCGAAATGCGTATATCGAGCAGTTGATTGGCAGTTCTGAATTTGTAGATTTCTGGACATACAAATGGAGCGATATGCTTCTGGTCAGCAGCAAAAAGATGGCAGGGCCTGCCGTTACCAGTTTCTATAATTGGATCCGCAAGAGCGTTGAAACGGACAAGCCCTGGGACAAGTTTGCTTCGGAGATTATCACTGCCTCCGGAAGCAATCTCGACAATGGTGCAGCGAATTTCTACCTTCTGCACAAAGACCCTGTCGATGCGCTCGAAACGACAACGCAAGCTTTCATGGGGCTTTCACTCACATGTGCCCGCTGCCACAACCATCCGCTGGAAAAGTGGACACAACGTGATTACTATCAGATGGCAAATCTCTATTCACGGGTTCGGTTAAAGAATGGAGATCGACCCGGCGAGACGCTCACTTTGGTCTCGACGGAAGGCAATATTAATCATCCTCGCTTGGGAGTACCGCTGCCTCCCCGACCTCTTGATGGCGATGCAATCCGCCTCGATGATCCCGGCGATCGTCGCATTCCATTGGCAGACTGGCTAACCTCCTCGCGCAACACATACTTTTCAAGAGCTATCGTAAACAGAGTTTGGAAGGCAATGATGGGGCGCGGAATGATGGAACCAGAGGATGATTTACGGCAGACAAATCCACCTTCCAATCCAGAACTTATGGATCATCTTGCTTCCGCATTTGTCTCAGGCAACTATCCCGGAATGGCGAACGGCCACAAGTACAGTGTTCGAGATTTGATACGCTATATTGCGCGCTCCGACACGTATCAACGACGATCAGAACCTGTCGGTATCAATGCAAAAGACGACAAGTATTACTCTCACTACATCGTTCGCCGATTGCCTTCTGAGGCACTTTTGGATGCGGTTATGCGGGTAACAGGAGTGCCTTCGGAATTTTCTGGATATCCAAAAGGGTCTCGCGCGTATCAGCTTCGAGATTCGCTTATTGCAAACTATTTTCTCTCAGCGTTTGGCAGACCAGAACGAAGTCAAACCTGTTCTTGTGAAAGACAGGCGGAGCCAAATGTGGCGCAGGCGCTTCATCTAGTGAATGGGGATACCATTCACGACAAATTGCGAGACGCAAATGGCAGTGTAGGAATGTTGGCCAAGAGTAAAGCGACGGACGAGGAAATTATCACGACACTTTTTGAAACCGCGTTATCTCGTCGTCCAACTGGGGAAGAGCTGAAACGGCTCAAACCATTGATTCAAATAGAACCAGGGTTTGAGCCGTCGAAATCGGCAGACCTCCGCAAACAGATGATCGAAGATCTGTACTGGTCAGTCTTAACGGATTTGGAATTTCTGTATAACCATTAGCTCCGGCTGAATTGCCGGACGAAATGGATTACATTTTGTCCGGCGCAGAAACTCCGAGGAGTGCCAGCAGGTTACGCACTACTATTCTCGTCACATTGAACAGTGCGATCCTTGCATCACGGACAGCGGGATCAACTCCCTCTTTCAATGTAGGACACTCTTCATAGAACTGGTGGAGTGCCTGACCGACTTCACGAATATATCCTGTAAGTCTATGCGGCGCGAGGAAATCGCCTGCAAGTTTAACTTCACTTGGGAAATCAGACAACTTTCGAAGCAAGCCAAGTTCCCGTTCATCGGTTAAAAGTGTTAGGTCAATGTCTGCTGCAGCTTTAATCTCTACACCTCTCGATATCGCCTGAGCCAATAGGCTAGCGGCGCGCGCATGGGCATATTGTGCGTAGAAGACCGGATTATCGGATGATTGGCGTTTTGCTAATTCCAGATCAAACGTAGCTGTAGTTTCATAGGAGTTCAACAGACAGTAATATCGCGCGGCGTCGCGCCCAATTTCATTCACTAGGTCAACAAGTGGGATAATATCGCCCGCGCGCTTCGATCCCCGCACTGGTTCGCCATCTCGCATAAGTAGAATCATCTGGGTCAGGATAATCTCGCATTTGTCTTGATCATATCCGAGCGAAGAGACACCAGCTTTGAGCCGCTGTACGTAACCGTGGTGGTCTGCGCCCCAAATGTTAATCAAACGATTGAAGCCACGATCAAATTTGTTCTTGTGATATGCTGCGTCAGCGGAAATATAGGTCTCTTTGTCGTTCGATCGGACCAATACACGATCTTGATCATCCTTTGAAAGTTCGGTGGTCTTTAGCCAGAGTGCACCGTCCTTCTCATAAGCATAACCTTTGGATTTCATCAGCTCTATGGCAGTAGAAACCTCGCCTTTTTCGTAGAGGCTGCTTTCATAGAACCATTTATCAAACTTCACTCCAAATGCAGCAAGGTCACTCTGCTGTTGCAGAATCATTCTGTCAGATGCCAACTGCCGGAACTTCGCTGCCTGATCTGTGGCAGGAAGTGCCGCAAGAGCGCCATTGTCTTCTTTTGCCATCTGTTCGGCAATTTCAACAAGATATTCGCCGCGATAACCTTCCTTGGGGAAGATGTGGTTTTCGCCGCACTTCGCGCATGCGTGAGGAGTGGATTCTTCCTCTTCGTCCGTGGAACTGTCGCCCATGTCGAGGGTATGGCCCAGTGTCTGAAGATAGCGGAGCTGAAGCGAAATACCCATCAGGTTAATCTGCGTTGAATTCAACGCGTCGTTAATATAGAACTCTCGTTCAACGACTGCGCCTGCGGCCGACAGGAGATTTGCAAGGCAATCACCGAGTGCAGCGGCGCGGCCGTTTACAACGCTAATGGGGCCAGTTGGGTTCGCGCTGACAAATTCAATGAGTGTTCGTTCGCCGGAGCGGCTGTTGCCATTACCGTAAGCAGTGTCCTCCCGCTCAATACTTACCATAGTATCGTAAAGCCAAACGGGATTCAGGTAAAAGTTCATGAAACCAGGACCAGCGATTTCAACACGGGTAATCAAACTTTGGCCTACAGGAAGCCGCTTAATGATCCTGTTTGCGATTTCCCTGGGGGCTAGTCCCGCTCGTTTTTGAAGCAACATTGCAACGTTTGTTGCGAAATCGCCAAAATCTTTGTTCTTTGGGGTGTCGAAGGTGATTACTATGGGTTCATCACCTACTGTCAATTCGCCATCTTTAACAGCGCTGTCAACTGCCTGTCTCAGCAGTACCGAAAGTTGGTCCGTAATCACCGTCAAACTCCATTAAAATGCTAATCGAACGGCACAACTTGCCGTTCATGCGGACACCTATTGTACCTGACAGATTTCATACGTCGGAGTATCTGCCCTGAGTTGGCGTCACTACCGGTGACGGAGGAATTGTAGGGGACACGTCGCTTTCTTCCCTCCGGTTAGAATTGAACTTGTTAATGCCTTCGCTGGGGATAAATTGCGATTGTATACGTATTCGGCAATAGAATTGATATTAGGCATACTCTGGATATGTCAAAATGAAATTTAAGTTTCTTCGAGACCACAAATCTGCCACAGTAAGCGAAGCGAATGAATAAAACAAAAGAGACCATTAAGGGATTTTTGTCTTCTATCTGTAGGAGATATCTTGCACGATATTCTCATTACGTAGTTGTCTCAGGACCGCTAACTTACAATCAGGATGGTTTGACAACGATCCACAGATCAGATTTCCTCAAAGATCCTCGT
>CAISOI010000254.1 GCA_903886985.1 uncultured Chthonomonas sp. | reverse complement strand
GTTCCCACACAAAAAAAAGGCACATCAACTGACCCATTGATGTGCCGCTGAGAGACATATCTTACAAAACTCTATTTCCTCGCAGCCTCGGAGGTCTCGGTAATCGTAACGACAGCAGTTGCTCCCAGTTCACGCATTTTACGCCTAAATGCATCTGCTTTTCGTTCAGGAACGTTTCGGGCAATGGTCAACGGAAGATTTTCCATTTGCCTACGAGCTTCCGGCAAATTACACACCAATATGCTCTGTAATGCCATGGCCACCTCGGTCTTGTTTCGACCGACGTCTGTGAGCTTTACATCGTAATTACTGAGGACGTCAGACTGTTCAGTTACAAGTCCACCCGGGTTCTTAGGATCCCCCAATCGGAGTGACCGGTTGCACTGATCACAGGTGTATTGGGTCGCCTTACTCGAGATTTTGTGGAGAGCCTTACAATATGTACAGGTGACTTCGACTACTGGAACGGGCTTTCCATCCTCATAATGAACCCGTCTACTACAGCTTTCGCAATCATAACTCAACGTCGGCCCCACAAGAAACTCATTTTCCGCATCGCAGTAGGGACAGGTGATTTTTACGACAGGTTGGTCATGCGCCCCTTTTACAATCCAAATGGCCCGGGCGGCAAGTATTACTGCACCAATTATCCCTGCAAAAACAACGAGAGTAGCAAGAGGTCTGAGGTAGGTTACCTGCACACTTCCGGGAGCATAATGCCCGCCATCAATCAGCTTTCCCATCCAAAGGGCAAAAAGTGCGAGGAGTAATGCCAAAACCGCAGGAATTGCAATGGTAACGCCCGCTTCGGTTTCCTGCTCAAGAACTTGTGATCGTGTAGTGGCGGTTTTCGCCATAATTGCCTCCAGCAAATTGGTGAGCAAGCAGATGGTTTACATGTCGCTCAGATCAAAGCTCCATCTAGCTTAAAGTATAACTATATGCCGTAGTCGTGTCAAGCGGAATGGATCACCCAAACGCGCTCAAATGTCCGTATTTCAATAAATGGCCGCTTCAGTAACAGGGTCAAACAGATGGCTCTGATCCATATCAAAAACCACCTCGAGCTGATCTCCCGGCTTCGCAAGTGATTTACTGTCGATCATCGCTACAACCTGAACATCACCCTTTGTGAGGTACATTCCGATATTGCTTCCTAGTGGCTCAATTACGTCAACTCCAACAGTTACACAATTGCCCGAATTCGGCTTCACGATACCCTCCAGAGACTTGTCGTAAATATCTTCAGGGCGAATGCCGAAAATGATCTCTTTTCCAATATATGCCGCTGCCCTACCCGATTGCTTGGACGGCAGTTCCAAGCGAAATTGTCCGGTGTCAACCATTAACTTGTCCCCGTCTGTCAAAACGGTCGATTTCAGAAAATTCATGGCAGGTGATCCGATGAAACCTGCAACAAATAGATTGGCGGGATGATTGTATAGCGACAATGGAGTATCCACCTGCTGAATTACTCCACCATTCATAACAACAATACGATCACCCATTGTCATCGCTTCTACTTGATCGTGCGTGACATAAACCGTGGTGATTCCTAATCTTCGGTGAAGCTTTATTAACTCTGCTCGCGTCTGAACCCGAAGTTTTGCGTCAAGGTTGGAAAGTGGCTCATCCATCAGAAAGACTTTGGGTTCCCGTACAATTGCCCTTCCCAGTGCAACCCGTTGCCGCTGACCGCCAGAGAGTTGTTTCGGCTTTCGCTGCAGCAGTTTTTCCAGATCGAGAAGTCGTGCAGCTTCCTTGACTCGGCGGTCAATCTCGTCGTTAGAAAATGCTTTCCTCTGATTAAATGGCCACGGCTTACCACTTGGAAGTCGCTTCAATCTCAGACCAAAGCTCATGTTCTCGTAAACAGACATGTGAGGATATAGAGCGTAGTTCTGGAAGACAAAACTAATGTCTCGATCCTTGGGAGAAACATCATTGACCACTCGGTTATCAATCAATATCTCACCACCGGTCGCTTCTTCAAGACCAGCGATCATTCGCAGTGCAGTGGTCTTACCACACCCCGATGGCCCCACAAGCACAAGAAACTCTTTGTCCTTGATCTCCAGATTGATCTTATCAACTGCAATGACCTCTTTAAACTCTTTGGTCAGGTCTTTTAATGTTACGCTCGCCATAGATGCCTCAGTCCCATCACAGATCACTAAGTGAACGCCTATATGGGTAATTGTTTTGCGTTCAGTGAAATTAGTATTCTAAAATCAGTACGGCTTTGGAAGGCTCAATCCTGAGAGCCGCGAAAATGCTTCACGATATTTTGCACCAGTCGCTTCTACGATCTCGTCCGGCAATATAGGCGCAGGCGGCTCACGATCCCATCCGGAACCAGTCAACCAGTCCCGCACAAACTGCTTGTCAAATGAAGCTTGTGGTCCGCCCGGCTTATAAAGATTAGCGTCCCAGAATCGCGAAGAATCTGGGGTAAGTACCTCGTCGCACAACGTAAGATTTCCTTGGAACATACCAAATTCGAACTTGGTGTCCGCAATAATCACTCCGCGATCAGCCCCACGCTCCGACCCAAATTTGTAAATTGCTATGCTGGCATCACGAAGTTGCTGTGCCATCACCTCGCCGACAATCTCGCTCATCTCTTGAAAGCTGATGTTCATATCATGCCCAGATGCAGCCTTTGTTGCCGGAGTAAATATCGGTTGTTCAAGTTTTTGGGACTCCAACATTCCAGCAGGGAGCTCAACTCCATGAATTGTAACTGTAAC
>CAISOI010000253.1 GCA_903886985.1 uncultured Chthonomonas sp. | reverse complement strand
CCAGACAGATGAATAAAGATCTAAGCATTCGGAATTGACTCCGGTGTGGTAGACCGACTTCGACAAATCGGTCCTAGATAGGTAGCTGGAACATTTGCAGCAACTGTGAGCTTGCCGGCTCACTAATCGTAGCGACTCTCTGACGAACGCAACGAAAAATGCTGAATACCAAAGGCACGATTCTGTCTAAAGAATAATGCTTGTATCAATGTTCTAAGAAATGGCAAATGTCGTGAATGTTGTAATTGCCATCTAGGTACCGCATGAACCCGAACGATCACAGCAAATGGATAGCGTAAACAACATGAAGCGCCGGGGACAGTCCTCCCCCGATCACGTGGTCATGATTGCAGTTGTACAAAACGGAGCATGGGATTTCAACCGTAACAACCGGAATTCCACTTAGCTCACACCCAGCATAGATTTTGATAAATGAGTAGAGCAGATGGAGAAAAACCGCCTTGCAACAACCCGAATCATGTGATGTGACTTTTATCTGTACTGCCGCGTCTAAACAGAGTGAAGAACAAAGAAACAGGACTGGGGGAAATGGCATTGGGCGTTCTCAATGCCTTACCAACCTTTGCGGGAATGAAAGAGACGCTGCCGCACGTCTGTGAACAGCGCAGTGCGACTGTGAATCGGGCCGACGAAACTGAGACGCTCCGGCGACTTTTTGACGACCATCATGGTGCGATCTACGCGCTCTGCTTTCGTATGCTTGGTCACGAACAGGATGCGCAGGATGCCCTCCAATCCACGTTCATTCGCGCCTTTCAGGGCCTTGCCAGCTTTAGGGGCGATAGCCAATTAAAGACCTGGCTCTATCGCATCGCAGTAAATGAATCGGTTGCAATTCTTCGCAAACGTCGCACCGGGCAGACGGAACTGCATGAGAATATCTGCACACGAGACAACACGGGATTGCTGGCGGAGAAGTTATCCGTTGAGCAGGCGCTGTTAAAAATTTCCGCCGACCACCGTGCCATTCTGGTGCTGAGGTTCTGGCAAGAGTTGAGTTATGAAGAGATTGCAAATGTACTCGAGATCTCGCTTTCCGCAGCCAAAATGCGGTTGCAGCGCGCTAGAGTGGAATTCAAAAAATGGTATGAGGAGGCGGATAGATGATGCACTCCTATTTATATGAAAAGTGGTTGACGGATTATCAAGAAGGCACTCTTCCCACTGCGGATCACGCGCGAATGGAGCGACATATTGCGAAATGCGTAAAGTGCCAGGAGATTGTTGGAGCTTTCGAATTCGTCGATAACTTGCTGACACATGCAAAGCCGACCGTCGCAGAACTTAATAAGGACCAGTCAGCCGCCATCTTCTATCGGGCGGCTGCTGCAGTTCCAAATGCAGGTGCAATTCCACATCCAAAACGAAAGTCATCGAATTGGCAAATGTGGTCCTTTGCAACCGTTGGAGCCGCGGCACTGATCACATTAGTTATGCTCAATACTAACAATCCAACATTGCCTGCGGATTCGCCCGTTACAAGCAACAACCCGCCGTCCACCAACAAGAGAATGATCGCAGACAATACAACGGTAAGGCCAGAGCTCGCGGATAAACCAGTCTCTCTTGGCATATCTGCATCCACCAGTAAACCGGATTTTGATATACCTGTCAAACGCAGCGGATTGTCCAAAAGAAAGAATCTGCAACTGGCGCAGCTAACGAATTTGCCTCACAAAAACTATGAATTACCTGTTGTATTCAGCGAGCGAATAACAGAATCGAGAGACGCATCGGAATTGGGTAACGGTTTACGGGCTACGCAGCCTACCTACCGAAAAAATGGTGTCAATGCGGCAGATCTGCCTGCGTTAAGTGTGATTGAGAGTGTCCCAAGTCTTGCATCAGCCAAATCTCTTGGCAGCTCTTTGTCAGTGAAATTATTAGATTCCTATCGATTGGATTCAATCGTCCCTGAAAGCATGGGGCGACAATCAACCATGACAAACTATGCCTACGCATGTTCCCGAACCACAAATGACGAGGGAGATGTATCGGTAAAAGAGACCACACAATCGGTAACTGGCAACAGACTAACACGCGTGCTAAAGCTCCTGGTCCAGCCAAATGCAGACAAGCAGACATCCCAATCACTTACGGTCGAAGCAATACTAGACGATACAACTGTAGCAAACACGAAAGACAAATAGCCATGAACATTCTTCCTAACATACAGATTCTGATTGCCGGATGCGCCATTGCGATCTGTCCGATGAACGCCGTCGCTCAAAATGGGCAGAACGGACAGGGGCAGGCTCCGAACCCAAGCCAGACACAAGGTCAACTTAAAAGCCAAGGTCAAAACCAATTTGGATATCGGTCAATTCAGCCCATCACGCCTCAGACCAATCTGGATAATTTTCGCACCGCAGTGCGCAGCGAGAATGAGCGTGCCAAATCTCTGGATACGGCTCTTCTGTTGGCAACAGAACGATATAAGTCGGGAGCCGTTACTGTGACGGAGGTCAACGATGCAAAGCTTATGTCGGACCTAGCCCATTCAAATTTGGAACAGTCCGAACGTACTCTTGCTTCGCTCGAAAGAAGTGCCAAATTCTCACAGCCTGTTAATGTGCAAATGAAAGACTCATCGATCAAGGCTGCTGCAGATGCACTAACGGATAGTAGTGGACTAAAAATCTCTCTTGACTCAACCGTTCCGCAGGATATTAAGTTGAATATTACTGCTAACGGAGTTGCTCTGGGAACAGCACTGGAAGCCATTGCTGATCGCGCCAAATTGATGATTTCGCCCGAAGCATCCGGCGTCTTACTGCGCGTCTGGCCAAAATTGGTTGTCGATGGCAAAATGATTGAGGTTATCGGTGTTAACGCTCCCTGGAGCGATGAATGGGGTCCCGCCACGAACTTAATTACCGCGGTTGGCGATGGGAGCAAATGGCGAAGAATTCCAACGGTTTATGGCGGTGTTCTTGTGGACAATTCCAATAAATTATTTGGCTCAACTGCGGATGCGCTCGGCACATATCAAGCCCCCGGCTTAGCAGGTGGACTTGGAGGCGGAGGATTTGGCGGTGGCGGCCAGAGCGGCGGTGGTTTTGGCGGTGGATCAGGCAATACACGTGCAATCCAAGGTTCTCAAGGGAATATAGCCGTCCAATCTGGCAGAGCGAACACAAATGTTGGTCAGAATACACTCGACCTCTACGAGAGTACTCCCGCCGTGAAAAGTTCCAACGTGGCACGTAAGAACCAGCAAAGTAATAAACAGGAGAACCTGAATGTCAGCTCAACTACTACCAATGCTGGACAGAATTATTCCGCACTGAAAAGTGTGCCCGGTAAAGCTCCCGAGACCGAGAGATTGCGGTCTAAAACAGATCAAAATGCAGTGGTGGAGAATACCAGCAAGACTCAACCTCGGGACTATGACAAACTCGACACTTCTGCATCTCGGGATTATCGTGGCGTGGCGGCGCTCGGCGCCATGAACAATGGAGCTCACAATCGCTCTGCAAGTACAGCTAGTTCATTACAATATGTACCAAATGGATTTCCAAAGGAATTCATATCGGCAGGTGGTGGTACCGTTGCGCAACTTGCGGAAGGGATGATTGTTCTTGCCGAACCCAGTTTTAATAAAGAGGGCCAGAGCGGCACACAGTTAACAGTCTTTAAATGGGTTAAGGGCAAACTTGTGAAAGTGGGCGAGCTGTTCCACTCCACAAACACAGTGGCGATTCCGAAAAATCCCCCACAAGGAAGATAACGGTCAGAAGATCTTAAGAAGAGGCGTTTTGCTCAAAGGCAATATCGCCTTTTCTTAGTCGAGAAATTCCCCATATCACCAGTGGATATCCGAACAGTATCGCCATGATGCTGAGGCTCACCAGAGTAGCAGCAACCATCGAGGGTTGAGACAAAAGATCCTTGATTACTCTCCCAAATCCTGTCACTCCCGCGACAATAATCAGACCCACGAACACTCCCATGATGGTGGTCGCAATCAGGAAGGAGAGGGCAGGATTTGCCTTCTTGGTCCGAGCCGTGAGTGACGCAATTGCAATTCCAAGTGAACTGGCGCCTAACGACATTGCAATTGTCACAAATGCAAAGACGCACCAGATAAGCAGCGGTCCAATTCCCGTGATGGGAATAGTAAGTAGCGATAGAAGTAACGTCCACCCAAGCCCGAGAACCAGCATTGTGCCTGTGACCATGTAGATGCCGAAGGCCTTGCCATATCCAATCTGGCGATTCGTCATGGGTGTTAGCAGCACGAATCCCAGAGTCGATTTTTGCTTGTCCACCATGAACGCTGTCGATTGTGCAATGAAACTGGTGGAGAGTGACAAGTACAAAATCAAGCCGTACCAATAACAGATCATCCCGAATGCTACGGCACCCTGCCCTTGGATTGCCTGTGGCAACAACCATCCTGACATCGACATACCGGTGCCGTAAGAGATCGCAGGGAAGAAGAAAGGTACCAAGGAAATACAGCCCGATACAATCAGCATTGTCCTAAGAGAATTCCCGGGAAACAGGCCTCGCAATTTCGAGCGAACTTCTTTGATGGCGAGTGCATTATCGGAGATGCGCGACGCAAATGCCGCAGCCGCTTTTCCCAATGGAGATTCGGTACGTTGTTTCTCTTCCACCTTCTCTTCATCGGTGCGGACGTGAGGATCTCGGTAGACTTCGAGACCAACAAGTGTCGGATCAACCTTCACAACTTCTTCCATGGAATCGCGAACATAGGATGGGCGTTCTTTTGCTACAAAACTCAATCGAATCAACGCGGTTGTGGCTAACATGGTTGCGGGCCACAAATACCACGGCGTTGTGTGGTTCACTAAAGCTTGGAATGCTGGAGGCACACCGATCACTCGGAACATATCCTCAAAATAGGCTAGATTTCCGAACTGCGCTAAACCCAAAATTGGGCTGAATATCACCAAACCTGCGAGCTTCGCTGGGAGCAAGAACACTCCAAGAGTAATCGGCATCCCCAGATAAGATATCCAGTTTGCGCGGCGAGAGATCGTGTACGATAACCCCGCGGTACAAATAATCATGATCGACAATCGCCCAACGAGTTGGAGGGTGCCGCCTATATCTACCATTGTGCGACTGATTAGGCTGGTTGCGATCAGAAATCCGATCGCCAGTCCCAGAGGCATAAAAACCCACTTCATGAGGCGTTCAGGTACCAGAACTCTCTCGACTAACATTCCCTTTTCACGAGAGTTGGGAGAATACCACGTAGCAACCTGATGGGCTCTATAAGAGACAATAAACGAAGCGACCATCAGCGCACCGAAGGCGAGACCTTTGAATCCGAACTCGGTGTTCTGTGGGGCCCCTGCCAGAAAAATACTCAACCCCCCATCCATCACGAGCCACTTCCAGAAAAATCCGAACCAGAATATCGCCTTGATCCCGTTCAAAATGGCAAGTAGCCGTCGACGGGTAAGGTACGTTGGCTCATTAACCAGGTCACGATATCGTCCGATCCTTAACAGTTCCGCGCGTGCCAACAGAGTCAGATATTTGCCACAAACAATGAGGATGGCCAGCCCAAAAACGGGCAGCATCGGCATATTGAACCATTCGAAGGGCGTCCGCAGTGCGCGCCCAATCACAAATGGCCACGCCAGTATCCCGATTGGAACAAGGTACAAAATGGACTTCGGCAGATACTTTGAGCCGAGGCTCGTCATGCGAACTGCATTTCGACCGAAGCTTTGAGCGAGTATCTGGAACCCAATTATCTGGACCCACGAGAACGGTGAAGCCTGTTGCGGGTTATTCTGTCGATTGTTTGCAGCCTGTATTTGCTGGGCGTTGCCCAATACTGCGACGACTGGCTTTGAAAAATCGCGACCGCTACGCATCGGCTCAGTAACTGCGGGAATGGTAAATGCGGCTACCGCAAAAACGACATACATCCAGAAAATGTCCCACAGCGTAACACCGCCAAAGAATAGAGTGGCAACATAAAACGGGAGACCTACGGCAGCCATACGCATGCCGGCAAGCCAGCCATATATCCCGGGCTGAATAAGGAATTGAATTGCCGGTGTGGGTAGAGTGATAAGGCTTTCGAGAGTCTGCTGTCTACCCTCTTTGATAAAGAGCTGGAAAGTATGCTTGTTCGCAGAAGCGGTGATGAACCAGATGTGGGGCACACAGGTGAACAGGCAGATCATAGTTCCGGCGCTGCCACCGAGATACGAGAATACACCCATGTGCCTGCTGTGTAGGAATGCAGCTAACGCGCATCCACCTGAGAAAAACAAACTGAGCGCAAAAAGGACCCACGCGAAAGACTTGTAAGGCTGCCCTTTGTTGAGGTCACGGCTCTTCCCGCGAATAACAAACGGGTTGTCCTTCAGTAATAGAGGGTCGGTCAACAACCTAATATGTGAGCGAAAATCCATTTTCAGGGAGTTATCCGTTAGTTCAACCTATCAAAAATCCCAGTCGGGATAAGGCACGGGCAATCGAAAGGCACGATCCAAATTCTTCATCAAATCGGGTGGTCCAGAAATATTATCTGAAACGGCCAGTCCCGACGCCGGGCGAACTCCCATCCACATTCGCGTAAATGCTCCAACAGACGCTTCCAAAGTTGGAAGTGCTCCTAAAGAGCCGGTTTCTACTCTGCACTTGCTGCCGAGGGACACTACGTACTCCCCCTGCAAACCGTTCCACTCAGATTCGTCCTGCAGAAACGACGTGACCGGATCAGTCAGTGACAGATTAAAATGGAACTCTTTACAATCGAGTTGGGTCTGCGCCAGTGCATCTTCTAAATTGAGAATTCTCGACTGATAATATGCCAGAGTGTGAATCGTAGTCTTAAACTTTGAGCCTTTGGAAACTTCCATGCGCTTCAGCGGCTGTTTCAAAAAGTCCTGTAATTGGATGCCCGCTGGTTCTTCCATTATGACAGAGTTAATCTGATCCCCAAGGCTCTTCAAAATGGAGAGAAGCTGCAAGAACTGATCGTACGTTTCGAAGACCGTCCAAAGTACGCGATAGGGCCCAGACTCCATATCTTTGGGGTTGATCCATAAACAATGGGTTATATTCCCCTCCGTGTCGCGATAACCCAGACCAAATCGATCCTTCGATCCGAACATGTTGTGTCGAGTGTTTTCCGAATGAAGCAGATTCACATTACCGTGAGAGCGCATTCGCTTAAGTCGTGCGTCATGCACCGCCTGAAAGTCAGATTGAGTAATGCGTTCCGGTGCAGGATGTCGAGATTTAACGTTCAAATCCGACGGATCAAATTCCCAGATAAGGTGATATGCACCCGACCCAAAACCGAGTCGATCGTAATACCCCTGCTCAAACATTCCGAGCATTGAGAGAGTTTTACCATCCGATGCCTCGGACGCCAATGCATGTGCCAATAACCTTCCGGCGAGTCCTTGTTTTCGACCGATATGGCTGGTGGTTACTCCTGTAATCGCGCCCAGAGACAGCCAATTACCCATGTATTGGAAGTCGCCATCCCCCGCTAAACAGAGGCACTCCGCAGAACCATTCAACTCCGCAACCCATGCGCGCCCGCAATCTACATAGGCGTCCATTAGCTCCGGCTCAATGTCATCCAACCAACCGCATTCTGTCCAAATGCGGCGCCCCGCTCCGCGGTCCCTATCCTTATCGTATGGTCTAATCACTTTCTACTTGGCTCCAATAACCCACGTAAATATTCCACTGTTTCAGTAAGTCCTATTTCCAAACCGACCGATGGCGCAAAGCCCAGGATACTCTGTGATGCCGAAATATCTGCCACAGAACGCCGTATATCTCCCTGTCTAGTATCCGAATAGATTGGCTTCAAAACTTTTCCACCAACCACGGATTGGATGATGGCGAGCAGTTTATTCAGACTGACTTCAGTTCCTCCAGCGATGTTGAAGACTCCTCCAGCGATATCCGGTACGTCTGCCGAGAGAATATTCGCTTGGACAACATCTTTTACCGACAGAAAGTCACGTGTCTGTTCACCGTCTCCGAAGATAGTGGGACGTTGTTTCGTAATGAGTGCGGTCAAAAATCGCGGGATAACCGCTGCGTATTCGCTGTTCGGATTCTGTCCAGCACCATAGACGTTGAAATAGCGAAGTGCAACTGTTTCCAGCCCATGGATAGAGTGGAACATGCGACCCATGTGTTCTCCGTACAATTTCTCAAGACCATATGGTGTTTCTGGTCGTGGCAGAGCATCCTCCTGAACCGGCACGTGTACTGAGTTTCCATATACGGCTGCCGAAGAAGAAAAGACGAGCCGCCTCACGCTCGTTTCACGGGCTGCCATCAACATATTCAAAGTTCCGCCGATGTTCACGGCGTCCGCCGTGACAGGATCCTTCACAGAACCTGGAGCAGATATATATGCCGCGAGGTGGAACACAGTGTCCACCCCTCGGCAAGCATTCCTACAGGCTATGGCATTACGAATATCGCCTTCTTGGAACTCCACCTTGCGCATTGCGCCGCCAAGTGCTTCACGCCTTCCTGTGGAGAAATTGTCGAGAATTCGAACGTGATCACCACGTTCCACAAGCACTTGAGCAATTTGGGAGCCGATGAACCCCGCGCCACCTGTAACAAGAACCGATCTACCTGCCAAAAAATTCCCCCAAAGATTCCGTCACACTTGAGACTCTATAGCTTTCTTGGTGCAAATTACTAAACTGGCTTGAATCACTTAACTGGCGCGGAGATGATTCCGTAATATCTTCCCATCCAGTATGCAAGCAGCCAGTCACAGGGCTTATCTTCCCGTGCTCCTCCATTCCCAATAATCGCCTTATATGGTTCTTGATCCCACATACAGATTCCCATTTCGTCTCGCGGCAAAACTCGATCTAGAAACATTGCCTCCACTCCCGGAGTTTTGTCGAAATGTACATCCTCTCTTTTTGAATTGTCCACTGTCCATTCAATGAGGTCGAGCGGCCATTTCTTAAGGACTTCTATAGCCCCTGTGAGATTGACTTTATTTCCAGAGAATCGGTTGTATACAAAATCATAAAATGGAATTGAATCTCTTGCACAGGTCTCGTGCCACTGCTTGATTGTCTGCCTGCCTACTAACGCAAGTTCGGGAACGATTGGGTGCTGCATCAGGTTTGGATAGACCATCGAAAGCAATTCGTCATTGATATGTGTTCGCTCGGAGGGAGTGACAAAATGCGTGTTCAGCATATTCCGAATGTAACCATGCTTCTTGATCAAAGTTTGTGCAGCATCGAGAAATTTCCGATTCTTGGTCATGTGGTACGCAACACCCAGATGTGACAGTATCTCCGCGCTGTTGCCATTTCGCTCTTCGAACCATTGAGGATCATTGTTTAAAGAATCGGGCGACCAATTCGCCCAGCGCGTCCCCTTTCCATCAACATCCTGAAGCTTATATCCGTGGTCGACAATGCCGCCAACAATTCGCTCCACTTGATCTGCGACCAATTTCTTCTCTGCGGGAGTCGCTGCCAGATCATAATAGTTCAAATAACCAAATAGATGACCGT
>CAISOI010000252.1 GCA_903886985.1 uncultured Chthonomonas sp. | reverse complement strand
GGTGTACAGTGCTGGGCCTGCCAAAGGAACACGGGGGCTTTTGTTGGAGTAGATGTGATGGAGGAAGGCAGGGACCGAATCCACCTCCCCAGCCCGATATCCCACCCAAGAGGTACGAAAAGCCCGTAAAACTTGTTTGTAAGATAGGCAATATAGGTAAAGACATCGGCACTGGGTTTGTGTGCGGCATTCTCGGGATTGGTGATGAATTAGCTAAATACAAAAAAGGAAGGAGTTGCTTCGATCAATTAAGAGACGTATTTGATTGTTCGCGGTGTGGAGGGGCCCTGATGGATGCTGCCAAAGAGTGCAGATCCGACAACCTTGATGACATACCTCTGGGACCGCCTTGTTATGGAAATGGGTCTTGCCTGCGCATGAGATGCGTATCCAACATCTTAGATCAATACGGAAACGGTGACACAATTGTAAAATGCCTTACAAAATGTGCTGGTCTCCCAGTTAACATTTACAAGGTACTGTAATGTGAATGTGAGTATGGTGTTATTCTTTAACAGGCTGAAGTGCTTTGGTCATCTCATTGGATTTGCAACTCTAGTATTTGTGACGACGCAATCAATGAGCCAAACTGGTCCATGGAACAAGGTATTGAATCCACATTTAGACTGTGTCACAGCTATTTCTACCAATTACAAAGCAAATTTTACTGCAATTGGCAATATTAACGGTCTAGTGGACGTTTGGTCTACAAGCAACCACAAGTATAAGGCGACTGTTGCCAATTGTCGTGGCAGTGTAGTCGGGTTAATTTGGACGGATAATCCTCGCAGTCTAATCGCACTTGGCGATAATGATCAAAACATGCATATCTGGCGGCAGAATAATGGAAGCGTTCAGAACGTTAATTTGCACTCTAAAAGCATCTGTGCAGCAAAATCCCCAAACGATCACCAGATTGCCGTCGGACATCGCGGATGTTTGGAGATTATTGATATCCAACCAAACATCACCCATGCAGTTATTCCGGTGAAAACAAAGGGGTTAATGTGCATCTGTTGGTTAAGTAACCGTAGAATTCTGGCAGGCACTTTTGAAGGTCCGATAATAGAGATAGATTTGGTAAGCAAGCAGGTTGTACGATCCCTGAAATTAGCGTACAGACCAACCAACATGCAAATTTGTCGAAAAGGGAAGTGTTTCGTCGTTGCCGGTCTGACCAAATCACCTCAAGTTTTACAGGTATCCGACGGCAAGGTTCTGTTTACTTTAAAAGGGGGCACTATGGAATCTCCAATTTGCTGCATTCTAGATAACGGCAATTGTGTAACTGGTAGTTGGGATGGGTCTGTACGTTTTTGGAGTTTGGAAGACGGGAGAATGACATCCCCACCATTCCTTGCTAAACAATGGATAGCAGCTATATCAAATGCAAAGAATGAGCATGACCTTATAGTCGGTGACATTAAAGGAAATCTTTATTTTCACAGATAGATTTTGCCAGATCGCAACGATCCTTGAGTAAATTTGAGTCATTGAAGCAGTTTATAGCATCTCAACCGACGGTGAATTAATCTGGGATAACCGTGATCGTTGCACTACAAAGCACTCTGACTGCGACGTTTACATCCTTGAGGAGAATTGACATGGGAACAGTATCTTATACCGTACTTGATGGCGAGATCATCTCCGAAAACCGTAATGGTGTCGAGCGAGACTATATGCCAGATCCCCAGGGAAATACGCTCGCCTTACTCGACAACACCCAGACCAAGACCGATACATTTTCTTATTGGCCATATGGGGAAGTGAAAACTCG
>CAISOI010000251.1 GCA_903886985.1 uncultured Chthonomonas sp. | reverse complement strand
GCCGTTAACGGTAGCGCAGGCAGTCAAGGGTTTGGTGGTTTCAATAGTGCTGGAGTAGGTAACTTCGGCGATATTTTCGATATCTTCTTTGGCCAGGGCGGGCAACCTGGCGGTAGAGCGGTAGAACGTGGCGACGACCTTCGCGTAGATGTTGATCTGACGCTGGAAGAGGTCCAAAGTGGCACGGAGCGCAACGTACGGTATTCCAGACTTGAGTCGTGTGATCTTTGCGCGGGAAATGGATCCAAACCGGGGACGACACCGGAGACCTGTAAATCATGCAATGGTTCCGGAGTAGTGCGCCACATGCAGCAAACTATTTTGGGCACCTTTCAATCCACGTCTCCCTGTACCAAATGTCGGGGTGAGGGCAGGGTTATAACTTCTCCCTGCACACAGTGCAACGGTAAAGGGCTGGTTAGGAAAACTCGCGAACGGGTCGTGCCAATTCGGGCGGGTGTAGACAATGGAAATCGGATGCGAGTCCCAGGTGAAGGTGATGCCGGAGCTAGGGGTGGACAGTCCGGGGATTTATATGTCTTTATCCATGTTAAAGAGCATGACTATTTTGAACGAGACGGTAACGATATATTTTGCGAACTGCCAGTATCAATCGTCAAGGCAGCGATTGGCGGCAAACTTAACGTTCGTACGTTAACGGGTGAAGAAGAGATTACTCTCCCTGAAGGTACTCAGCCTGGGGCACGGCAGCGCCTTAAAGAAAAGGGAATACCTGATATCAATGGTCGCGGTCGAGGCGATCAAATTGTGGTTATTTCTGTTCAGGTTCCTACGAAACTTTCGATGGAGCAGAAGGTTATGCTTCAGCAATTTGCGGAATCTACCGGAGAGACTGTAGAGATTCCCGAGAAAAAGGGCTTCTTCAGTAGTATCTTTAACAAGTAAACTTAAAGGAACGCCGTTTCGGACTATCGAAACGGCGTTATCATGTGTAAACAAATGCAGACACAATGGGCGGAGATCTCCGTTGAATCGCCACAAGAATCGGCAGAGGCAGTTTCCGGTTTAATGCTGGAGTTCGGCTGCCATGGTGTAGCGGAACACGGCTCGGCCATTCGGACGATTGTTGGATTTTTGCCTGTCACAGATCAGTTGCCTGCAATATTGGACGATCTGGAATCCCGGTTCCAATCTATGCCTGAATATGGATTGCCAGCCGTCGCCGGACTAACTCTCAAATATTCTCAAGACACAGATTGGGCAAACGAATGGAAGAAGTATTTTAAGCCGATGGAGATCGGAAACAGACTGGTTATTAAACCAAGTTGGGAAGATTATGCTGGTGGATCTGATCGAATTGCAGTCGAAATTGATCCCGGGCAGGCGTTCGGAACTGGTGGGCACCAAACAACACGTCTCTGTTTGAAGTGTTTGGACAAGTACGTTGAACCGGGAATGGTTGTTGCAGATATTGGTACTGGTTCGGGCATACTTGCAATTGCAGCGGCAAAGTTGGGAGCTTCATTGGTACATGCCACTGATATCGATGAGTTACCCCGACGTATTGCTCGTGAAAACGTTACCCGCAATGATCTCGACGGGGTTGTTATCATTCACGACATGGGTCCATTCGACGGTGCCGCAGTAAACTGCGATCTAGTGGTCGCCAACATTATTGCACTAACCATCATTGAGCTTACTCAGTCCATCCATGATAGAATCAAGCCGGGCGGATTGTTCATCTCCTCTGGGATAGTAGACGATCGTGTCGATGAAGTGATCGAAGCATTGACAGCTGCAGGCTTTCAGATTTTGGAAGTCCAAGAAGAAGAGATTTGGAGAGCGGTAGTTGCCCGAAAATAGGTCGTTATCGACCTATTTTC
>CAISOI010000250.1 GCA_903886985.1 uncultured Chthonomonas sp. | reverse complement strand
GTCCATCGTGGTTCCCCTTCTCGCCTATCTCGACGAAGTGGAACGAGAGCGTCCAGACACGAATGTTACTGTGGTGGTGCCTGAAGTGGTCACCGGAAAGTGGTGGCATTCCCTGTTGCATGCCAATTATGGTGCGCTCATCAAACTCTATCTGCTCAATCGACGTAACGTTACGGTAGCAAACGTACGCTACTTCGCTGCCGACGCAAATGCGAACAGTAATGGAGTGAAGAATTAGCCATGGTTGTTCACAGCCACGAGGATATGATACTACTGCGAGGAACTCTCATCAAAAATGAGTGGTTAACGGTCAAGGCACTCGCCCGGCTTCTGTTGCAGCAGTACCGCCAGGGAATTTTGATTGACTGCTCTGCCCTTACCGAGGTTTCTGAACAGGGCTCAAAGACTTTTCTCGATGCCATGCGCGACATTCAGAAGGAAGGCGCCCGCATCATCATGGTCAACCTCCCCGACAGCGTCTATGAAGTCGTCAAAACCGTTCCTGGAGTTCGCTCACAGTTGCCGATAGCAAAATCGGTCGAAGAAGCGAGACTGTCGCTGAGGACTGGCGGAACAGGTGCTTCCGAATCGAACCGCAAATTGAGCCACAAAACTATTCTTGTCCCACTCATTCCTGGTTGCGACATCGCTTATGCAATACGCATGGCGGGGCGAATTGGTCGAGACCTCAATCGGACGGTCACAACTGCAGCAATTTTAGTGGTTGCCCGGAATCTACCAATCGGGGCACCGATGTCTGAGTTAGAATCTCAATCGAACGAACTATTGGAAGAAGCAGATGCGGCTGCAAAGATAAACAAGATTGTTCCTGTTCGACATAGTGAAAGGGTTCGCGACGCCGACGAAGGGTTACTACAGCTCATAAAGAGCACTTCAGCAACACACGTTATTGTTGCAATTTATCCTGATAGAATAACGGATGAGAAAACAACTAGTTTGATTGATATGCTGATGCGCCGTGCACCCTGCAATGTTGTTATCGGTAGAGAAGAACCAACTCAACAGCACCCCCTCTTAGGGTGATTTAGAGGAAAAAGAGACCTAAACGAATCGTTCCGGGTGTATAGGAACAGGAGATATGCAGCAAATGAATGTGATTGTTCTTGGATGTGGCCGAGTTGGCTCAACCATGGCACGAGCGATGTTTCAGGACGGTCATACAGTAACCGTGATTGATCTGGTGAACGAGGCGTTCCGTAGATTGGGCACCAAATTTAAAGGCAGCCGCGTTGTTGGCAACGGCATGGACGAAGATGTATTGAAGCGTGCTGGAATTGAGAAATGTGACGTCTTCGTGTGCGTTACTCCAGGAGATAATCGCAACATTATGGCCGCCCAGATTGCACACGAAGTCTACAAAGTCCCCAAAGTCATCACCAGAATTAACGATCCTATCCGCGCCGAAACGTACAGAGAACTCGGTATTCTAACCCTGTGTGGCACAACGTTGCTTTCGGGACTGATGCGTGATTTTGTGAACACAAATGAGTGGGCAATCGAGAAGGATTATAACAAGGAGTATCTTTCCCTGAACGCCTGAGAGGCAGACGGGTGAAATGAGGAAAGATTTATGTATATCATTATTGTAGGTGGCGGAAGCGTTGGATATTATCTCGCCAAAACTCTCATCAAAACACATCACGAAGTGCTTGTTCTAGAAAAAAACAGAGGCACCCACAAAACAGTTTCTGAAGAGTTGGGCGAGGTTGTGATGCAGGGCGACGGCTGCGAAGTCAGAATCATGGAAGAAGCCGGTGTGGGTAGAGCAGACGCAGTCATTGCGGTGACTGGTGATGACGAAGATAATCTGGTTATCTGTCAGATGGCGAAAATGAAGTTCAATGTTCCGCGAACTATCTCCAGAATCAATGATCCACGAAACGAAAGTCTTTTCCACAGGCTTGGGATAGATGCTACTGTCAATGCTACGAAGATTATCTACAACCTGATTGAGCAGGAGATCGAGACCAACGAAGTTATTCCAATTGCAGCTCTCAAGCGGGGAAACATCGAGATCGTTGAAATTGAGATCGGGCCGAAGTCACCCGTACTTGGAAAACGAATAAGTAATCTGCAATTGCCAGAAGATGCGTTGATCATATCCGTTATTCGCTCCGACCATGGAATGATTCCTGGACCGGATACCAAATTTGAACTAGAAGACAGTGTCATTGCCCTTGTTTCTGCGGATAAAGAACACGACCTTAGGGATATATTTACAGAGATCAATTCATAAGAGCGAGACCGATTGGGGAGATTTGAATGAATGTCACAGTCGTGGGAAACCCACTCTGCTCGCATTTTCTCACAAAGTTACGTGACGAGAAAACTCCCTCCTCGGAGTTCCGAATCTACGCCAAGAAGGTGTCTTCATTCGTCATCTTCGAAGCATGCAAGACTCTCAG
>CAISOI010000249.1 GCA_903886985.1 uncultured Chthonomonas sp. | reverse complement strand
GTCTTTGGTCGCGCGGATATCGAGTTCCACGTAATCTGCTCCAAGAGCAATGGCGTTTCTGATAGCGGCGAGTGTGTTTTCGGGCATGATTCCGCGACCTGCGCGGTGCGCGATGACTGCGATTGGATGGTGCAGTTTTGGCAATGGGGCAAAGTCATCTAATGTTCTTGCGAGGCTTGATGCCCCTAATACTAGGATTGCAAGGCTAAAAATTGTTGAAATGTGCGTCAAGGGAAGGTCTCCATGTTCTTAGATGATTGGTTACGACTTGTATCTTTATGTAGTTCGACATACAGACTTAATACCCTGTTACGTCGGATCCGCTCCAACGGACATTCTCGCGCTGTTAACAATGTTGAAGATTGAAGTTAACGTCGTACCCGCGATTATGTTGCGTGCAATTTGCGAGCATTGTCGGAGATAATGGTGAAGGATTCAAGCATGGTTTCGTAGAAAAGTTATACACCGAAAGTCTCATGTCGGATGATTTTTTTACGATCAAAGAGGAGCGTGTGATGGCGAGACCAGTTACCCTGTTTACCGGACAGTGGGCGGACCTTCCGTTAGAAGTAGCAGCAGAGAAGGCCGCCTCCTTTGGATATGATGGAATAGAATTACCTTGTTGGGGAGACCACTTCAGTGTTGCAGAAGCTACGGGGCCTAATGCCGCCGAATACTGCCAGTCCCGACATGACATTCTCGCAAAGCATGGATTGAAAGTATGGGCTATCAGCAACCACCTGGTAGGCCAGGCAGTTCTTGATAACATTGATGAGCGACACGCTCAGATTCTTTCTCCCGAGATATACGGTGATGGAAATCCTGCTGGTGTGAATGCACGAGCAATCGAAGAGATGAAGCGAACCGCCGTTGCTGCAAAGAACCTCGGTGTCTCGGTGGTTAATGGCTTCACCGGAAGCTCGATCTGGCATTTGCTCTACTCCTTTCCTCCGGTAGTGCCTGGTCAGATAGATAGGGGATATGATCTCCTTGCAGAACGATGGAATCCTATTCTTGATGTATTCAAAGAAAACGGTATCAAGTTTGCACTCGAAGTTCACCCAACAGAGATCGCTTTTGATATCGTTTCCGCAGAGCGTACTTTGCAGGCACTGGACTATCGACCGGAATTTGGATTCAACTACGATCCAAGTCACCTTGGATATCAAGGTGTCGATTATGTCAAATTTCTCTACGAGTTCGGTCAACGCATCTTCCACGTTCATATGAAGGACGTTTACTGGTCACCAACTCTAAAGCGATGCGGCGTCTTCGGCGGCCACATCAATTTCGGTAATCCTGAGCGATTCTGGGATTTTAGGTCTTTGGGACATGGCTCGATTAATTTTGAAGAGATTGTCCGCGCACTCAACTTCATAAACTATCAGGGACCGCTCTCGGTAGAATGGGAAGATAGTGGAATGGACCGGGAGCACGGTGCAACCGAGGCCGCCGCGTTCGTCAAGCGCATCGATTTCAAGCCATCGGATTTTGCATTCGATTCTAACTTTGACAAAAAGTAACTGGTCGAGCTTACGTTTCTCCTGCGGTTGAAGAGTTTTGCAGGAGGAGTTGCAGCAGCACTAACGACCCCCCTAGACGTACTCAAGACTCGCCTCATGCTCGGCTCGGACAAACAAGGCGTGCCTTACAAGAGTGCATCAGACACATTAGCGCGTCTCGTGGTCGAGGGAAGTGCTGATAGATC
>CAISOI010000248.1 GCA_903886985.1 uncultured Chthonomonas sp. | reverse complement strand
GGTTTCGGATAGGTATCGGCCGAATCTGGAGATGGCACTTTCAACTCAATCCGCAGACGGTTCAGTTCCTTGTGCAGCTGCAATTGAATCTGGCTATATTCCGGCTTATCATAAACACTGGTTAGCTCGTGCGGGTCCTTCTGCAAATCAAACAGTTCCCAGTAACTGAATTCAGGTTCGTAAAAGTGAACGAGTTTGTATCTGTCGGTAACAACGCCATAATGCCGCGCTACATCATGATCGCCGGGATGCTCGTAATAGTGGTAATAAAATGCCTGTCTCCAATCCGCAGGTTTCTTCCCAGCGAGTATCGGCATCAAGCTTTTGCCCTGCATCTCTACTGGAACTGAAACGCCCGCCGCCTCGAGAAAGGTCTCGGCAATGTCCAAATTTGAAACAATCAGGTTCGTATGCGATTTTGGTTTGACTACGCCGGGCCACTTTAGTACAAAGGGAGTTTTCAACGACTCTTCGAAAATCCACCGCTTATCGAACCAGCCATGCTCACCAAGATAAAATCCCTGATCCGACATGTAGACAACTATCGTATTCTTATCAAGACCTTCCGACTTCAAGTAGTCCATTACTTTACCAACACTGTCGTCAACAGATTCTACACACTTGAGATAATCATGGAGGTAACGATTGTATTTCCATTCTACCAAGGACTTGCCCGTAAGATGTGCAGAACGAAAGGCGGCATTCCGAGGATTATAATAGGCATCCCACAATCGCCGTTGTTCTGGGTTCAGGTCTCCTGGCGGAGTCAGTTTTAAGTCATTCTCATTCATAGTGGAGGCGATCATCATGTCCTGACTGCGTTCTGCCTTTCCCCTGCCGGTGTAATCGTCGTATAGGGTAGAGGGTAAGGGATAGTTCTTATCGTCTTCATCCTTAAGCTTGTTGACATCGGGCTGCCAGTTTCGGTGAGGCGCTTTGTGCTGACACATGAGCAAAAATGGTTTAGATTTATCCCTGTTCTTGAGCCAATCTAATGAGAGATTTGTTATCAAGTCGGTCACATAACCCGTTCTTCGCAACTTCTCCCCATTACGGATCATCTGTGGGTTATAGTAGGCACCCTGACCGGGAAGTATGTCCCAGTAGTCAAAACCGGTCGGATCGGAAACAAGGTGCCACTTCCCGACCATCGCCGTCTGGTATCCCACTGACTTGAGTAATTTAGGAAACGTTGTTTGTGAGCCATCGAAGCGGCTGTTGAAATTGTTATAAAAACCGTTTTGGTGTGAATATTTGCCCGTGAGAATACATGCTCGGGAGGGTCCGCACAGTGAGTTGGTTACCAGACATCGGTCAAATCGAATACCTTCCTTTGCGATGCGATCGATGTTCGGAGTTTTGTTCAGAGACCCATTGTATGCGCTGACTGCCTGGAAGGCATGATCATCCGAGAAGATGAAGACTATGTTTGGACTTGACTGAGCATGGCAATCGCTTGCAACTGTAATCACTGTAAATAGTAAGGTTGTAACAACCAACCAAAATCTAATCATCGTTTTTCACCTTTATTAGGCATCATCCAAGAATATGCACTTGGAAGGTTCTTGAACGTCCGTTGGTCAAAATCTCGTTTGATATCCTTCTCAAAGAACAACTTATCAGCAAAATCCAAAAGTGTGATCCAATCTTGAAGCCCCTGCTCGTGACCACCGGATCGATAGACAATACCAATCTTGTCATCCGCTCCAAGATAACGATAAACTTCTTTCGCAGCCTCATAAGTCTGCTGACTGCCCATTGGATTTGCCCAGAGATCGCCAAGGGCCTCGGTCGTTAATAGTGCTCGAGGAGCGATCAGTGACTTAACGATGTGCTGGTCAATCGGCAATTGATCGATATGCCCTATAAAGTCACGAAAATGGGGTTGAAACCAGTATGGAAAATTCTTTGTGATCGCAACAATGTCTTCGCTTTTGGAAGCCTGAACGCGATACCCTCCGGCTCCTCCACAACCTGAATTGTTCGGAACCGTCAATGCCACACGGGTATCCGTTGCCCCAGCCAGCAATGTGGCTTTTCCGCCTCGAGAATGCCCGGTAATCACTATATGCGACTTGTCAATATAAGACTGCGTGCAAAGATAGTCCACAACCCGATGGTATCCCCACGCCCAGGCTGACAGTCGCCCACCATCATAGTTGGGAAACGCATCGTAAAGCCCACCTTTACCTGCCTTGTCTGGGGCAATCTCTTCGCGATTGAATTCCGCGAGAACATACCCTCTCTTGACTACTTCTTCAACTATTTCCGGCTTAACTCTGCCCCAGCCCATATCTCCCACAACGATGACGGGATATCTTCCGCGTCTTACCGGTCTTGAAATAAACAAACGCGACTGAACCGCTCCCTCAGGTCCTGCATGAAGTACGAAAAACTCCTCAATTCCCTTATCAGCGACAATGCTGCGAGTTTCAAATGCTTCTACACTTACCGGGTCCTCTTCGGGAGGGAGTTTGCCATATTCATATTGCAAAGTGAGATCTAGCAGATGTTTTCTCTGCACATTCCACTCTTTGATACTAGAAATCCGCTTCCCGTTTGCTTTCAAAAACGGATCCGGCAATTCAGTGATTACTGGAAGCTTTTGAAGATACACGGGCATTTCAGCTGGCGTTAAGGGAACAGTTGATTGGGCTACAGCATTCTGAGTTGTCATAGAAGTCATCACAGATATCGGCAAAAATGAAATGAGAGCAAAAGCGGACATAAATCTATTGGTCGTTCTTTTTGGCATGAAATGCTCCTGTAAAGCACTAACCATCGAAGTAGCGCATCCACGCCATTACAATGAGATGTGCTGGAAACGAAATCCTTCTTCACGGTTAGCCATCCCCTCGCTCAAGAATGTCTACGGGAAGGGGCAACCAGTAACCTAAGAATGAAAAATCATGGAATGACAGCAGCTGATACCATTTCTAATACACGACGCAACCCATCATCGCCTCCAAGGCTACCGTCGTTGAATGGCGTTCGTGGGATGGGTTTCCAGTTATCGCGACTGGTATCCACATTCGTGGGTTGAGGGATAAGCGTCATCGTAGGATCATACTGGAAATTCGGACCACCCATCTTGTAAATAACAATGTCCAACGATGGCACAACAAATATCCCAAATCCTCCCGCGCCACTCTTGTAGAATGCGTCCCGAGGAGCACCTGCAACATGCCCATCCGAGTTGTTTTCAAATTGGAGTGAGAATGGAGTATGCGTATTGTATTTGAGTGGCTTGTTACAAAGTGCAACATACTCCGCCGGCACCACCTGCTTTTTCTGCCACTTGCCATTGCGCAGCAAACAATATCCAAATCTCAGAGCATCTGTTGCATGCAGAGCCGTACTACCAGCACCGTTCGCATGCGGCATAACATAATCACCCCGATGCAGGCAGTAATCCCATGCGCCCCAGCCCATTGGCTTTGCCATACGTTCGTTGATGTAATCCTTGAGTTCTATGCCAGTCACATGGCGCAACACAATGGATGCTATGTGAGGAGCCGGGGACGAATAGGAATAACCGGCCCCGGGAGCAGTCCACAAAGGAGTTCTCAAAGAGGATCCGTCAAGATCACGAATGTTCTGGCCCGGCACCGGGGATAACGGAACGACGGCTCCGTTTACGACTCCCGGGCTGCCACCTTCTCCATGAAAACCTGCCGACATGGATAATAACTGCCCCAGAGTGATGTCTGCCTTGCGGGGATCGTCCAATGGAAACACCTCTGGTAAATACTTCTCCGTGAATACCTTCTGATCCAGACCATCTGGGATTTTATCGTGAAATTCATTTAGCATAATGCCACAGGCAATGCTCGTGATGGCTTTTCCGGTGGATGCCATATCTGGATTGCAATACCTGCTAGCACGTCCAAAGTACTTTTCGTAAACAAGATAACCTTTCCGCACCACCAAAAGTGCTCCATTTTGGCTACAGCGAGAGGTGAAATCGTAAGCAGCATCCAAGCGAGAGAGGTCCATCCCAGCTAGTTTCCGAATAGAGGCAGCATCCGATAAGGTACGCCATCCTCCCTGACTATCTGGTATCGGAAAATAATCACTTGCTCCACGACTATCTCTTTGGAGAGGCTGACTTTCAGTAATCTCGGCATCGGCAACTTTCGAGGCGTTCGCCACGGTTACAGTGCCTAAAGCGGCAACTGAGCGAGATATGAATTGACGACGGTTCGAAGTGCGGGGTTGGAAGGACATGTTTACTGGACCTTTCGATATCGAAGCTCTGAACGTGTTGTTCGCATTCGATGCAGATAGTCCCAAATTCTCTTCACATGCCCCAAACTCCTATCTAACACATTAAAACCGTCCGTTTCACATAGAAACGGACGGCTTTAAAGAAAACAAAACTCGAATTGTTGATTCAATCACGTTTGTCATGAAAGTCGACAAAACCACAGTGGCATGTAACATTTTCGACTACATCGGGTCGCTCAGGATGAAACTCAACCTTAATCACACATCCGTGTTTGCAGTTGTGGGATTCGCATTTGTAGAAGACTTTCCCCTGGTGTTCAATTCTGTGCCGATAGCAATCCATATCAGTCGCGGGATGGCTATGCCCCCAATCAAGCTTCACACACTCGCAACCAATCTCGAGAACCTC
>CAISOI010000247.1 GCA_903886985.1 uncultured Chthonomonas sp. | reverse complement strand
GGCATAAGTGAGAGCTTTGCCCGGTGTTGCACGTACAATTTCTTCTCCGCGTGGATCATCCACGTTCACTACCGCGGTAAAATTCTTGTTACTTCCATTTACAAGGTCAGTATATAATCTTAACTTAGATTTAAAATAATTTTCCGGAGTTAAATGATAATCGAGATGGTCCTGGGTAAAGTTCGTGAAGATCGCCACATCAAACTCTACAGCATCTGCGCGAAATTGCGCTAAAGCATGTGAGGAGACTTCCATTGCAACAGCCTCAGCCCCCCTGTCTCGCATATTAGCCAATAAGCATTGAAGGTGGTCGGCCTCCGGCGTCGTGTGATCCGACGGAATAGGTACGGACATTAAGTCAGCTCCAAGGGTACCGATCGTGCCTGTTACTAGACCAGCAGTGCGCATGATATTTGCACACATCTGAACGCTAGTTGTTTTACCATTGGTCCCTCCAGAACCCACAATTTTTAAAGATCGGGATGGGTCGCCATAGACTGCTGACGCGAGAAATGGAAGGGCTTTCCGAGAATCCCTGACAACCAAGCAGGGAACCGGAACTGACACTTTTCCCCAATGATCTTCCTGTATAACCGCAGCACTGGCGCCGCGCGCTACCGCATCGCGAATATAATCATGTCCATCGAACTTACCTCCCACGAGACACACGAATATATCCCCAGGCTTAACTATCCGAGAGTCATGCTCGATACCGGTTATAGTTAACTCAGCCGATGTAACTGAAACCACGCCAATATTTCTCATTGCAAGACTTGATAGTTTCACGCTTCGATTCCCTATTAAGCGACAAGATATATCTTTACAACAATTGCCAACGCTCCCCTCAAAATGAGGGGAGCCTTACGGTACAGATTTAGTTTCTAAATTACGAGCTGTTAAATCCCGAAAGAGTATTGATTAATTCTTTGCAATCGCTCTAGAAGCAGAACTGGGATCGTCCATCGGAACATTCAGCTTTACCATGAGTTTTTGTGCGATTTTCTGAAAGCATGGCCCGGCAACTTGGCTACCCCATCCTTCTCCTTCAGGAGTATCCGCAAGAACATACACCACTGCCCGCGGATTGGTGGCGGGCAAAAATCCCGCAAAAGAAGCAACATGCATTCTTTGGTTGTAATGCCCGGTTTCATCTACTCGTTGAGCGGTTCCTGTCTTTCCTGCGACCGTGTAACCGGGAACGTTCGCTATCCCTTTTCCAGTTCCATTGGTCACTACATACTGAAGGAGCTTATTGACTGTCGAAGCAGTCTGCGGCTTCAATATCTGCTTGCCAGCATCAGGCGCAAAGGTTTGAACGGGCTTGCCTCTTTCACCGAGATAGGCCTTTACTAACCTCGGAGCAACAAATTTTCCATCATTAGCTATGATTGCGTAGGCAACTGCCATAGACAACGGAGTTACCATCACACTTTGGCCGAATGCCACACGTGCCGCCTTTGAAGAACTGAGCCTATCGGTCGCGGTATAATTGAGTCTGCCCTTTTGGTCTGCCCTCAGTGATATCCCGTTTGGTTCTAAAAAGTGGAACGCACTGAGCCATTGATCCATTCGTTGCATCCCCATTTTTTGTCCAATAAGAGAAGTCGCCACGTTGCAAGAATTCCCAATTACGCCGAAAATTGATTCGTCAAGGTGACCGCCGTTCGTTGCCGCAGCACCATGAAGCACACACTTTACTTTGTGGCCTCCGATTTCTACGCTGCCATTACAAAACCAGTGCGAATTGGTAGTTATCAATCCATCATCAAGTGCGGCACATGCCGTAACAGCTTTCATAGTGCTGCCAGGTTCAAATTCAGACAGCGCTACGTTTTGAAACCCTGGATCCACCGGGTTAAGATGCCGAAAGTTCGATGGGTCTAAAGGTGGATAGCTTGCCATCGCGAGGATGGCCCCAGTCTTTGGCTCCAGCACAATTGCGGTTGCTCGAACGGGGTGATATTTGTTACACATCGTTTGCAATTCCGCTTCTACCATCATCTGGATGTCAATGTCGATAGTCAGCTGAACTGCCTTACCATCGACTTGCAGAACTGTGACTGTTTCGGTATTGGGTATAGGTCCGTTTGCGTCATATTCTCCGGTAATGGTCCCGATCTTGCCCGCAAGTTGTTCGTCAAAAGCGGCCTCAACTCCAAATCGGCCGGACAAGCGATCAATATTTGCTGCCTCAGGTGATTTTGAATTCTCACCACGCCGAATCGTCGCATTGCCAAGTACTACTCCGGCAGCACTTCCAAACATGAATTTGCGTTCCGGAGTTCGACTTATACGTAATCCTTCAAATAATGATCTGGTTGGTTTGTCGTGCATCAATTTGGAAAGTTGGACAGCATCCGCAGGATCGAGCTTCTCTATTACATGAATATCGCCTTTTGTGCGATTGATCACGATTATTTTTCCCGTTTTATCTTTGACTTTGATAGGTTTAACAACCGGCGTCAGAATTCCAACCAACTCCTCCGGCTTTTTGTGAAGACACTCTGCCAATCGTGAGGCAGTAACTGCAGGGTTCTTTATCAACTTTGGATCTGCGATCAGGGTTTCAGTAAACGAATTAGTAATTAGTACTTTGCCATTGGAATCTACGACATCGGCTCTTGGAACAGGCTTAGAAACCACCTTTGTGCGGGCGGAAAATGCTCTACTGCGAGTAAATTCGCCGTGGATAATCTGCATGTAGACCAATCGAAGAACCAAAATCGCATATAAAGAGAAAAGGATAATGAAAAAACGATTAACTCTTGCTTTTGAGGGACTATGTCCAGAGGTTATGACTGCCATATCTAGTTACCTTTTGCAATTATAAGGGAATGTGAACCATGTACAACATAAGCTGACTTTGCGGTCTTTTCAAATCCGTGAGCTAACGCCCATTTTTTAATGTTATCTTCTGAGTACGCAAGGTCTTTGGCTTGTATGTTTTGGGTGCGAAGATCTAATTCTTTTGTGCGTGATTTCTGCAAATTTGAGTGGGATTTACGCTCAACAATAACTCGTGAATGGGCGAACGCTAAGAATATCAACGCGAGTGCAAGCGGCACAATGCGCAGCAGTGTAAATACCAAGGAGTCAAAAGGTACACTAAGAGTGACGCCTTTAGGCGTGAAAATGTCCTGTAGTGATGGTGAAGACCTTTTTGGTGATCGCTGATAAGGTAGCGGACGATCAATTCTCGGTGCAATTGCCATTTCAAGTCCCCTTTCACTAGAGCGGCGTTCATAGCGCCGTAATTCAAATCATGATCATAATTTTTGAAATGCTCTCAAACGGGCACTGCGTGCCCTCGGATTGAGACGGCATTCATCATCGGACGGAGTAATTGGTTTTCGGGTCAAAATCTTAATTTCAGCTTTTGCCCCACAAACACAAACAGGCATCCGCGGCGGACATGTACACTTACCAATATGGTGATTCATAAAGCTCTTTACGATTTGGTCTTCGTCACCTTGAAACGACATAACAGCCATGATGCCATTGGGTGCTAAAACCTTTAAAGCGCTTTCCAGAAATTCTTGGAGTGCAGGAATTTCGTCTAGAATTTTTACGCGTATAGCTTGAAACGTACGTGTAGCTGGGTGCTTATCTTTAGGCCAAGCGGCTCTTGGGATTGCTTGTGAAACCAAGTCCGCCAATTGACGGGTTCTTGTGATTGGACCTTTAGTCCGTCCTTCAATGATGAAACGGGCTATACGCGCCGCCCAGCGTTCATCGCCAAAATCTTGGAGTATTTGAACCAGTTCGCGCTCGGTCACTGAAGCTAAATACTCCGATGCGGTTATGCCCTTTGAAGGATTTTGCCGCATATCCAGAGGACCGTCCTTTGAAAAGGAAAATCCCCGTAATTCATTGTCTAGCTGCCGACTTGAAAGTCCAAGATCAGCGAAAATTCTGTCAACCGTTTCGATCTCTAGCGACTTCAGCACTTCACCGATATGCCTGAAGTTAGAATGAACAGGAATGACTTTTACTTCAAACTTAGTCAGCTTTGGCAAGGCTTCTTCAAAAGCCGCGGGGTCCTCATCGAAGACCACAAGCGTGCCACCGGGTTCAATACCTGCCGCAATGATGCATGAATGCCCACCACCTCCCAAAGTCGAATCGCAGCATTTGAGCTCCGACGATAATTGCAGAACTTCCGCCACTTCAGTCTCCATCACCGATATGTGATATGGCACTGTATTCTGCAAAACTATGCTGCTACGGGTTCGACCACGTCTTCAAGCCCCGCCAACTTTGCCGCAGGGTAAATCTCTTCATATCCAAAATTTTCTCGGCTGTATTCGTTCCAGATATCGCGATTCCAAACTTCCACCTTGGAACCTTGGCCAATAACGCTTGCAGCTGTACTTGGACCCAAGTTCGCATATCCTTGCAAGTGCCTTGGAAGTGTAATTCTGCCTTGAGAATCTACTTGCACTTCGGCGCGACCGCCCATCAGCCGTTGCATAAGTCCAATTTCTCGGTTGAAGATTGCGTTCTTGATCTTAGATTCAATTTCCGCCCATGTATTGAGAGAGAAGATAAACAAAGCTCTGTCCGGCCCACGGGTTACGATACACCTGGACCCTAAACTCTTTCTGAGAAAATCGGGTATAGTAAGCCTATTGGCGGAATCTACGCTTGACTCTGATTCACCAAAGAAGTATTGTTGTTCGTCGGACATTGATTTTTATACTCAATTCGGTTATAGTCGCAGATCCCCGGGATTGACCCATGTCTGCTCCAAAATCTTTAAACGTGAGTCCATCTTATCACGCTCCGATGACTCTGTCAAGAGGTTTACATCCCCATTTGCGGCAATTTTTGAACCAATATTACTCCGCAACATTTTATGCTTCACCTTTGCAAAAAACATCCTCATTTAATGAAGTATACGGACGTGTACTAAAACCTCATTAGTCGATTAGTTCGCTTAATACAGGTCTGAAATGAGAGTTTTAAGTCAGATGCCGAACGACATTACGGAGCCAATGTGGGTGTAATATGTGGATGCCCCACTAAATGTGCAAATCAGGGGTGAATTAAGCGTGAATCTGAGGGTGACCTAAAGTGACACAACCCTATTTATGAGGAAGACGTGGTACACAAAAGTTTGCGCCCATAAGTTGAGGATTACAAGTTGTTAACTTCTGGGTTCGCAGATGGAAATGTCTTTGATGGAGCCAACGTGGGGACGTGCCCCTTTTCTCTGCCTTTTGTGCTCAATTTTGTCCCTAAACCTACAACTCGAGGGACTGGATCGTAAGTATCTCTACTCAATAGGTCACGGCTTACGAGAACTCCTTTGGACAGCACTTTCCTGAATACGTTGACTTTGATTCCTTCATGCCCACTTTCGATAGTAACTCGGCGCCCAACAGGTAGTGAGGAATCGTGTACGATTTGGGTTTCAGGTCCCCATTCGCGAACCACGTGCCGTTCAATCTCAATTTCTTTGCCAATCCTACTTTTACCATATATTTTCATATTCACCTTGCCACCCGAGCTGCTGGCATAGATGGCGATTGGTGAAGGTAGATCATTGGCAAATCGGAAATCGATCGCACCGTAGGCCACCGTGGCATCGCGACCGGCAGGTACATAATGAACGGGAAAAGCGTGGTGAGACCGTCGCATGACCTTAAGTCCGGAAAGAAGAACCGCATTATACAGTGTGGTAGATGTTTGACAAACCCCACCGCCTAAACCTGGTTCCAATCTACCATGCACAATAACAGGCGCCAACTTAAAGCCATTTTCAGATTCTCTGGGACCAACCACTTTGTTATACGAGAAGATGTCGCCTGGCTTCAAAACTGTTCCATTGATCTTACTGCAGGCGACTTCTATGTTTGTGCCTCGATTGCCATTTTGATTGTATGAAGTGGAAAATTCACTCATAACCTCTTTAATCTCTCCCAGATCAGATGTACGGATGTGGGGCATCGATGTTAAGATAGGGAGCTTGATTTCGTCAGAACTTGCTGATTGAACAATCTGCTCGACGAGTGCCAGCGATTTTGGAATATCGAGTGAAGTGCCTACGACTTCGGGCCTAATTTCTGGACCGTTTGGACCAATCAACCATCGGGCGTCATGCTTCGCCTTAAAAACGCTGCCCGTCACCTTTTTCCGAAGATAGTGAAGCAAAGACGTCCGCTTCATATCCCAGACAGGCTTTATGGTAGTTCGCTGTCTTCTTACAAATCTCTCCTTGACTCGTTGGAGCATGCCGTCGTTAGCTCCAACTTCCATTACACGTTTCAGGGTCTCGGGTACTCGAAACGAGCCTCCAAGTTCAGATACTGAAGGCGTGACGATCTGTACAGAACCGTCTCTCATCAAAAAACTCAGTGTCAGAAAATCGCTGGCTCGCCGTTCAGCATAGGCTTTTAGCTCTGCCTGGACCACTTCAGTGGATTTTCCAGATAGTTTCAAACTGCCGATGTATACGTTGTCGACTACGCGTCCTTTTGGTCTATAGCTGAACACGACCAATACGGTGGCAGAGATCACTATCGCGAGAATCACGATGGTATACAGCGGTTTTCGACTGGAAGGAGAAGGAAATTTCACGTTAGCCTTGTTTGTTATGTCCAACATTAAAAGAGACCGACGCATTCGCGCCGGCCACACTGAGTTACCAAATTTTTGTTACTACACTACTTATGACTGCCAGATTGCTTATCATGTTCCGCCAAGTGCTCTTCCAGTTTTTCAATATGCTGCTCCAGAAGCTCAAGGCGTTGGCGCATCTCGCGAATGATCTCATCTTGTGGATCAACTCGGTTCAGGAGATTGTCCATAACCGCAACATCACCTTCCACTTTGGCACCATCTTGATAAATTATGCGTCCCGGCACGCCGACAACGGTACAGTTATCGGGGATATCTTTATTTACGACTGCATTTGCACCAATACGACAATTGTTGCCGATGGTGACCGCACCAATAATCTTCGCTCCCATACCGATAAGAACATTGTTTCCGATGGTTGGGTGGCGCTTGACCTTTTGCAGGCTTGTTCCACCGAGAGTGACGCCGTGATACATCAGACAATCATCGCCGATCTCAGCGGTTTCCCCGATGACAACACCAACGCCGTGGTCAATGAACAAACGTCTTCCAATTGTCGCACCGGGATGTATCTCGATGCCGGTCAAAACACGTGAGAACTGAGAAAGCAGTCGCGCCGAAAACTTGAAAAGCCCTGATAACGGTC
>CAISOI010000246.1 GCA_903886985.1 uncultured Chthonomonas sp. | reverse complement strand
GCCATGTGCCCATGCAATATTTCGTCATGGAAAATGGCAGGAATCCCCAAACGAGTCTTCTCTACCAGAAAATGCTGAAGGTCGTTTGCGAATTTCGCAGAGCTGCCCGGTCCCTTAAATTCTCTCTGGCGAGCTATCTGCCCCATACCAAATTTCAAAACACTCTGGGCCTTCTCATCCGAAAAATCACCTCGGTCTTTCGAGTAGCCGTTTGATGGCCCCACCTGCGGTTTATTATTCCAAAGGCAAACCAACTGCGCCACCTTCTCTTCCAGAGTCATCCTCTCGATAAGATCTCTCACACGTTTTTCGATTGGTAGAGCGGGATTTTTGTAGGGTGGAACTCGCTTTGCTTGCGATGCGGCGAAGGATAGCTGCATAGAACAAACAACGAGCCCTGCAGCCATTACGGTTGCTTTTGTCTTTTGAAGTCTCATGGATAAGGTCCTTATGTTTGCTATTGCCACTTAAACTGTAACAAATATTGTGGAGTGCTTCTGCAAACTCCTTCTACGACAGCGGAGGTTCTAATTCACTCCGAAGTCTAAAACCTCGGAACGGGCATGTTCGTCAGTAACTATGGTATCCTCGAGTAGACATACCACCATTTAAGGGAGCTCCTTAAACAAGCATTGCTATTGTCGGCATCGATTTCTTTAGATGTTAAACATGTATCTTTACTGGTGATATGGAGTAGTACCAATTAGACCAGTTGTTCTCCTAAAGGGGGGAATAAAAATGTCAATCAATCCAGCATTGGCTTACACCCACGTAATCGGCATGATTATTGCTATGAAATGGGCCATGGACCTTGGGTTCTCACAGTTCCGCCAGCTTTTGTGGGGAATATTGGCGCTCTTTTTTGCACCGCTAGTACTGCTTATTCTTTATGTTCGATTGATCAGTCACAGCACCGGTTCAGCGAGAAAGATGTTCTAAATGAAGAATTGGGACATTCCTTATTGAATATATTGAATTGGTACTGACTATCTAAGCAATTTTCATCACCTCATCAAATTAAGGGCACTACAAGTGTTTAATGATGCGGAGAGTTGTTTCTTGAGTTTCGATAAATCCCAGTTTTTGGTACAAATTGAGTGCGGCGAAATTTCCCGAAACGACATGTAGAAAGGTCTTCTCTCCCCGTTGAGCCTGTCGATAAATTAACTTTTGTGTGAGTTTCCGAGCTAAACCCTTGCCTTGATATTCTGGGTGGGTGCAGATTGCACTGACTTCCCGCAGCTGCCCAGAATGGAATCGTTCTCCCGCCATTGCAATCAGATGTTCTCCGTCGAAAATACCGAAATATTCTCCCAGTTCAATTGTCCGCGGACCGAATGGTCCCGGGCTCGTTAAACCAGCGAGTTCCAATGCTGCCTCTATATGCTTGGAAGTCAGCCGAAGTGCTTCCGGTGCTGGATCAATCGTCGGACTTGCGCCTTCAAGAATTAGCTTCTTCATACGCTTCTCGGCAACCAATTCCCATCTTTCGGGGATCGGTCCTTCCCATCGGTCACAATACAGCGATTCTCCAGCCTGGCTAATCTCCAAAAGTGCATTCAGATCGGGAGAAGCGGGATCTGGGAATGCGACAATAGGACTGAAACCCGGGGCATAGCGAAGCACATTTTCGTCGCCTATACACCAGTGTCGCTGTGCTCTGGACAGACTGTCCCAGACAATATTTTCG
>CAISOI010000245.1 GCA_903886985.1 uncultured Chthonomonas sp. | reverse complement strand
TGTACGCCTTAGAAAAGCCGTTCAACAGCACGGTTCTATCGTGGGCACCATTGAGGGTTGGCACACAGACATGGTGCCGATTATACACCAATCGATCATAAATCTCATCCGAAATAATATAGAGGTCATGTTCAATCGCGATGTCGACTATCTGTTGCAAATTCTCACGCGAAAGTGTCGCTCCAGTCGGATTGGCAGGATAGCATAGCAAAATCAGTTTTGTTCGGGGAGTGATGGCATTACGAACATCTTCAGGACGCACTGAAAATCCTTCATCTCCTCGCGAAGGAATAGAAACTGGCACGCCACCAGCAAATTGAATCCCCGGGTGGTAGGAAACGTAACAAGGCTCCACGTAGAGTGCTTCATCGCCGGGATTAAGTAATGAGCGCAATGCAAGGTCCAGTCCTTCAGATACTCCTACCGTTATCAGCGCTTCTTGTTCTGGGTCGTATTCCGCCCCGTACCTTTTGAAAACATTGTCGCACACTGCTTGTCGAAGCTCAAGAATTCCCGCGTTCGACGTGTATGACATCTTCGTCGTTGACGTGGCATGAACCACCTTGTTTCGGATAGCCAACGGAGTTTCAAAGTCTGGTTCACCAACTCCTAACGACACAACGTTTTCCATTTGATCAGCTATGTCAAAAAATCGACGGATTCCAGATTGTGGAGCCTTCTGAACAACGTGATTGAGTGGTTTCATGGCCTATCCACCCACAAATCCCTTTGACGACACATAACTGAGAGTGTGGCTGCTGGGACTGCTGCCGGGATTGGTGCCAATGCAAGATATGCCAATGCACATCCTGCTTTCCCAACAAATTCCTGCATATTTGCCGCTGTCTCTGTTTGTATTCGTGACGCCATCGGTTCTAATTTCCTTTTGTTTGTCCCCCAAAGTTGATCTAATCAATCAATTGGGTGATATTTTGGTCCGGATAGTTTATCAGAATTGATCTCGTGCGTCAATCACTTGTGAATGTAAGCAATGGTCATGTGAATGTCTATTGCAGAGAAGGATTCCCGATCAAATATGTCATAAAGATTAGTGTTAGGTTATTTCGTCTAAGTAGAAAAGGAGATCAATATGCAATTTTCGCTGAAAAATGTGCTCTTCATAGCTGGCGTAGGACTGTGCGTAAGTTTGCCTATGGCTGGTTTCGCGCAAACCGCAACAGACCCAGAAGCTGCAATGAAAGAGATCAACACCTGGTATACGACAAAAGCCAAAGAAGCACGTGACAACAAGACCCCTTTTGACTCGGCCAAAATGATGGCGGAACGCAAAGCCAAGATCGAAGCGGCACTGAAAGATTTTGACATTGACAAGACAGATCCAGCCAAATGTCTCGGTTTAGCTCAGCTTTATCAAGCGGTCCAAAAGAACAAGGAAGCTTTGGTTGCTGTCAAAAAATTCATGACTTCCAACCCGGAAGGGGCCAGCAAATACAGTGCTCAGAGTATGATGCTCTCTGGCTACCAAAGTGCAGGAGACATTGACGGTCTCGCTACTACTCTGGGTCAAATGACACCTCCTACGCCCCAGATGGCCGCCAGTCTCGCGAGTTCAACTGCCAGAGTGTATGCTCCCGCTGTTGCTGCCAAATTGGGACCGCAAGCGGGCTTGGATCTCATTTCAAAGATGGAAGCACTTGTTCCTTTTGGTGAAATGAAGAGTGATGCTCTGAAAACGAGCGCGGACTCCGCCGTTGCCAACATAGCAACCGGTCGATCTGCTATTCTCGAAAATGCCGGTAAGAAGGCGGAAGCCGAAGCAGTACTTGTCGAGGCAGTCAAGAAGTTGGGAGAAACAAATCGTGCAGCCAGTTCAATAGTTAGCAAGTTGAAACTTGCCAAGCTGCCAGGTTCGCCTGCTCCTGAATTGGCAATTGATCGCCACTATGGTGAGTTCAGCAGCCTTGCATCCCTGCGTGGCAAAGTGGTTGTTTTGGACTTCACGGCTGACTGGTGCATTTTCTGTAAACGCGCCTACCCAGACATGAAAAAGTTGTATAACGAACTACATCCAAAGGGCCTTGAAGTAATCGGGATAACAACCTATTACGGATACTACAAGGACCAGAAGGGGCTCTCGCCAGAAGCGGAATATGTCGCCAACAAGGGACATATTGAAGAGTTTGGTCTGCCATGGCCGCTCCTTTTCGGAGGCAGAGAAAATATGACTAACTACGGCGTCAGCGGAATACCGCATTATGTCGTAATTGACCGAGAAGGCAAAATCGCTTCGATAACCGTTGGATACAATGAACCCCTGCACAAGCAGCTTCGTGCCAGCGTGGAAAAAGCCCTCGAAAAAGCATCTAAGTAGACATTGTCTTCGTACCAAGAGAAAAGACCCCGATTGATTAATCGGGGTCTTTTGTTTGCAAGGTTCATTATGCAATAGATGCCTTTGCAGAATATCGCTAACTTCGCCAATCCAATTGGTACGACTTTCCGTTTACAGGATGTCCATTCAATGCGTTGATCTTCATTTCTGCCCCTGTTTTGGCTAGATGCATTGCAACCCAACCAGATGGATCTCCCTCGGCAAACGGGTACGCAACAGGCGGCAAATTGACCAAATGGATGCCTTCATATTTTGTAAACGAGATTTTATGAGTGTGACCAAAAACTACCATTTTCACATTCTTGCGAGGAACAAGAATATCGAACAGTGCTTTAGAATCCGTAAGGCCATTACCAGTTGGTCCCTCCAAAACCGGATTGTGGTGCACCATAACTATAGTCGGCTTGTTCTTATCCATATCAAGTGCAGTTTCGATCCATTTGAGTTGTTCGGCACCAAGTATTCCGGGAGTTCCGTTCGTCTTATCTAAGGAGTCGAGCATCACAATGTTTGCTTTTCGGCACTCTAGACGTGTTACGTGTCGTCCTTCAAGCGGCTCCGACTTTTGCGCGGACTTTATGCCTGCCCTAAAGTTATCCCGTTTATCGTGATTGCCCATTAGGTAGTGCATGGAGTGTCCCGCTTTTGCTAACGGATCGATCAGTCCCGCGAGAGCATTGTAGTCGTCCGAAAGTCCGACTAAGTAGGCACACTCTCCGTTTAAGCTGGTCGAATTGGGCAACAACGGAAGGTCCAGCAGTTGGGATCGAACCGCCTTAAGGTTGTCCGTCATGTTGGTCTTGCGATTGATCACAGTTGGGTCCGCTGCAATATGAGTATCAGATAAGAGGGCAATGAAGTCCGGATCCGATCCGGACAGGGCAAAAGCCTCTTGCTTTAGAGTGATGATTCCACCGATGGTTGTGACCGCGCCCATAATGAACTGGCGTCGAGAATTTGCTGGAACTGATAGTGGCAATTTGACCCTCCGAGTTAGACTGTGTGAGACCTTGGTATATGCTTTTCAATTCAGAAAGTGTCTCGGCATTTCCTTTAATTGAGTGTAATCTTAACGGAATCATCACAGATTCGTCAACTCAATAGCGTTGGTGCGTAAACTGTATGTAAACGTCACGCTAGTTTGCGGTTTTCGCGCAACTGATTGGTTTTAGATGGTTGGATTCGAATATTTGCGTAGTAGGATATCTACAATCAACCATCCGACAATTATTGACGAGTTCTTGAGCGAACAGGCATAATCGAGGACAATCCCACATCGTTTTGGAAAGAATACATGATCAAAATCTTTGCTTCTACTCTCATTCTATCAGCACTCACCATCTCGGCCAAGGCGCAGACCAGTGCCTATTACATACCTATTCGGAACAACGACATAACTTCCCTCCAGAGATTGATCCAGACGAAAGGCACGAAACTATCCGACAGTGATGGTAACTCGCCATTAATGTATGCTGCTGGTGTTGGCAATGCTGCGAGCATGAAACTACTTCTCGATGCAGGGGCGGACCCGAATGTCGCAAATCGTGTCGGCTCGACTCCCTTAATCTTATCCACGGGAGATATTGCCAAGGTGCGATTGTTGCTTGCAAAAGGTGCCAATGTAAATGTGAAAACCAAAGCTGGTCGCACTCCGCTCATGACTGCGGTTTATTACGATAATAACGAAGCCGTAGTGCAACTCCTCATCGATAAAGGTGCCGACATTTTAGCTCGTGATAAATTTGGAGCATCTGTTTTAGAGATTGCCGCTGGAGGAAAGAGTAATGCGGGGGTGGCAAAGCTATTGTTGGAGAAGGGAGCTGATGTCAATACCAAGGATATAGGCGGATTTACACCTCTACTGGTCGCAGCCGGTGTTGGCAATGGAAATGGCGAAATGGTGAAACTCCTCATTGAGCACGGCGCCGACGTCAAAGTCAAAACACTTAAACCTGTCGACCGACTAAAGAATGGCTTTATTGCTCTGGGGCTTATCACTGCACTTCATGAGGCGGCGAGTCAGGGTAATTACGAGGCCGCTTTGGCTCTAATAAATGCAGGAGCAGACGTTAATGCGCTCGATGTCCGCAAATTCTCACCGTTGGTTTGGGCGGTCGCAACCGACCATCCAAACGCGAAATTAGTTAAACTGTTATTGGACAAAGGTGCGTCAACAACGCTTGCCATTGAGTGGGCAAGAAGGTACCGGAACTCAGACATATTGTCACTTTTGAATGCTCCCTTGGCAGCGACGTCACCCACCAATCCAATGACAAAGGTTGTGAAGAACGATCGACCGCTCTCCAAATCGGTTGTTCAGGAATCCATAAGCAGGGCATTGGCGTGCTCTCAAAAAACGGCAGCCAATTTCTCTAAAACAGGCGGCTGTATCTCCTGTCACGCGCAAAATGACAACGGTATCGCTGTTTCGTCCACCAAGGGATTGGGAGTAAAAGCCTACTACGAATTAGAAGCGCGAGAAGCTAAAACGACAGCACAGATGGCCTCATTTGGTACGGACGATCTATTCCAATTTTTAGATCCGCCAGCAGGAACTGACGGAGCGGTGCATTCACTGATGCAAATTATGGCTGCAGGTCTGCCTCCCACATTGTCGTCGGACGCAATGTTACACTATGTCGCTGCTAACCAGACTAAAGAGGGTTATTGGACTAACACTTCTCAGGTGCGGTCACCTGCCGAAGACGGTAACTTTAATCTAACTGCCAGATCCATAAGAGTATTGCGCCAATATCCCCTCGCCGGCCGAAAGGCAGAGTTCACAGAGCGCATTGAGAGCGCTGTTTCCTGGTTGGAAAATGCCAGCCCAATTTCCACCGAAGATCGTATTTTCCAGATACTTGGGATAGCGTGGTCGGGCAAGAAGGTCTCCCAAGCACGAATTCAAGAGTTGTCCAGATTGCAACGCAAAGATGGTGGCTGGGGACAAACAACCGAACTCCCAACAGACGCCTACGCCACTGGCGAGGCCCTCTGGGCACTACACGATGGCGGGATGAAAGTTGATGATCCCACATTTCAAAAAGGCATAAATTACCTGCTGCGAACTCAAGCTAAAGACGGCACGTGGCACATCGTTTCTCGAAGCCTTCCTTTTCAGCCCTACTTTGAGAGTGGATTCCCATATGGCCATGACCAATGGATATCTCAAGCAGGTACTGCAATGTCTGTCATCGCACTCTCGTTTGCCGGGAAATAGCCAACGGCTTGAATGGACGAATGGGAGTCCTGAACGAAGGGCTCCCTCCTCCGAATCAATTTGCTCCGAAATACAATACTTAGCTCAGCCAGGACATATGCTTAAACGGAGGAGGACAGGTTCCGTGGCTATGTTGGTCTGGCTTACTTTCCTTGGTGTTTTTGACTTTTAGAGATCACGAACGTTTGTACATCCTAAGAGAAACCAGAAATTTCGGAGGCGGAATCTTAGCCTTTTGAACACAGGGTCGTTGGTGCCAAACCCACGTAATATGGTCGAAACCAAGAAGACGTGTTGGAGCGCCAAATGGCAATGCGACAGTCATGCAATGCCCTGAGCAGTTCTCTCTTTGTTCGCTACTCGATATGTCAATTACCACACCTGTACCAAAAAGTTTGTAAATGACCGTTGCTGAT
>CAISOI010000244.1 GCA_903886985.1 uncultured Chthonomonas sp. | reverse complement strand
CGGCGGCGATAATGGGTGGCGCGCAATAGGATTTCAACTTTAGCGGTTCTTGGAAACCAAGCTCTACCTGTCTATTGCCTCGATTGTCAGAGAATGTTGCTTTAGTTGAGCCGTTATCTTTGGCAAGAATGACATTCTGCCAGTTCCAACGGGAAGCCGTGTTCGGGGCAGCCCAGTTCTCTTCAATATAGCGTGCATCAAAAGTTTCACCCATGATCAAATCGGCCTCACGGATGGGACCGTCACCCGTAACAAGCCAGGACTCATTTGTACCGATTGTCTGCTTTGAGCCGTCCGTGAATTCTATAACAAGTTGTGCAAGTAGAGCAGGAGTCTTACCGTAGAAGTACCGCCCCACCTTGTTAGGTCCATACCCGACCAATAATCCGTAACCGACGTATCCAGAGTACCAACCATCGGTCACAATTGCCCCAATAGAGTTCTTCCCGAACTTTAGGAGGTGGGTAACATCATGGGTTCGGCAATAAGCGCGTTTAAGATAGTCGGACCAACCTGGTTCAAAGAATGAATTCCCAACTCTTTTACCGTTGATGTGGAACTCCGAAATACCTAGGGCGGAAGAATAGAGCGTTGCCCGAGCGACCTTCTGGAACGTTCCGAATTCTTTTTTATAGTGTCGTGCTGGCGGTAAATAGAGCGAGTTGCGATCCGTATGCAGTTTCGTGGAGTCTTTGAATGTAATCCACTTTGCCGTCCAGTCGTGCTTGCTAAGCAATCCCATTGACCAAATAGCAACCTCAGACCATCCTGATGGAATCCGTTTGCTATCCCAGACGCGTACTCTCCAGTAAACTTTCTGTCCGCTACGGAGAGTGTTGCCCGCATAAACAATGTTGGACGTTTCTGCACTCTGCTTAATTCCGCTGTCCCAAATATCTGCTTTTCCTCCCTCAGCCAGCTTTTGGCTGGAGGAAACTTTTATCTGGTATGCAGTCTGAGTTGCGCGACGCTCCTTGGAGTCATCGATCCACGTCAATCGAGGGTAAGAGGTATCGATTCCAAGCGGATTGACGAGGTATTCGCACCTAAGTTGCTGAGGAATCGCCAGCGAAGAGATCGCTTTAGAATTTTCCGTCGTCGAACATTTGGCAAATGATACTACCGAAAACAGCAAAGTAATAACAGTCATTAATTTCAAACTGATGACCCCGAAAAAGATGGATTGATGTTCATTGAGGAGAGCTTAGGTAAGGATTTCACGTCGGATAACGCCTTCGTCCGTCGGACCAATCAACCTATTATTCAGTCCTTGATAGGGATAGGAGAACCTATAAGGATCAATACCCATTAAGTGCATGATCGTCGCCTGTAGATCTCGGACCGTCATTGTATCTTTGACAATTTTATAACCGATTTCGTCTGTTTCCCCGAAAACAAAACCCGGCTTTACACCGCCACCAGCCATCCATATGCAATAACAGTGGGGGTGGTGGTCGCGACCTAAATACTTTGATCCACCGCGCGCTTCATTCATGGGGGTACGGCCAAATTCGCCGCCCCAAATTACGAGCGTTTCGTCTAACATACCACGTTGCTTTAGATCATTAATTAATGCTGTAACAGCTTTGTCAACATCCTTGCACTTTTTGGGAAATGCAGACATCAAGTCATCACCAGGATTGGTACCATGAATATCCCAACCCCAATCGTAAAGTTGGACATATCGCACGCCTTCTTCTACCATCCTGCGTGCAAGCAAGCAATTCTTGGCGAAGCTCGATTCACCGGGCTTAACGCCATACATATCCAATGTAGTCTGAGATTCCTTGGAAACGTCTGTCACTTCCGGAACAGTCATCTGCATTCGAAAGGCCAATTCATATTGTGCTATTCGTGTGGCGGTCTCGGGGTCTCCGTATTGTTGTAATTCAGTTTCGTTCAATTTCGCAAGCGCGTTTAGGCTATCACGTCGGTTTTCACGATTCATGCCTGGTGGATCAGAGAGATAGAGCACAGGGTCTCCAGACGTTCTACACTGGACCCCCTGATATATGGATGGAAGAAAACCACTGCTCCACAAACTTTTGCCACCTGTAGGGTCTGTTCCACCCGATACTAGGACAACAAATCCTGGTAGGTTTTGGTTCAACGAACCAAGCCCGTATGTAACCCAAGAGCCCAAGGAGGCCGCTCCCGGATTTGCAGAACCTGTATAAATAAACATCTCTGCGGGTGCATGATTAAACTGAGTGGTTTTGAGGGAGCGGACGAGTGTAATGTCATCCATAAGACTTGCCATTCCTGGCAAAAGATCGCAGACCTCGGTTTGATTATGACCATGTTTCGAGAACTTGTGAGGCGAACCAAGCATTAGAGGCACGCCTTTGATAAATGCAAACCGCTCACCTTTTAGAAGGGAATCGGGGCACGGTTTCATATTAAGTTCGGTTAACAAAGGTTTATGATCGAACATATCGATTGTCGGTGGAGCACCAGACATGTGCAAGTAGATAATTGACTTAGCTTTCGGTTTGTAGGAGGCGGATTTACTGCGAAGGTCTGAAACGGTAGCTTTGGCCCTGTCACCCAGGAGAGCATCAAGCGCAAGTGCTCCAATTCCGGCCCCTGCACCGCCGAAGAAAGTTCGACGGGTAATGGCTTGAGCTCTTAAAAGGTCTAACGGTGTTTGTTCGATATTGTCAAAAGCATCAGCCATTGGTCAGTACTCCATCCATATTCAAAAGTGTATTCGCGACGACTGTCCACGCCGCAAGTGAATCAATATCCACATCCTTGGGGGCTGGGCCAAGCGGATCCGTTGCCATTTTGACAGCCGATTTTGTGTCGACTTTGTACTTTGCTCTCTCTTTTGAAAATAGTTCAATTACCGTACTGATCTGTGAATTTAACGGAGGGTGACCTGTTGCTCGCCTGACAGCATATGCTGCACGTTCGCTGTCGGATGTCCCACCTTTCGCTAAGATATCACGAGCAAATGCTTGTGACATCTCAATGAATACCGGATCATTCATGGTGACCAATGCCTGAAGAGGAGTATTTGTACTAATCCTTCGAATGCAACTTACCTCTCGGCTCGGCGAGTCAAAAGCTGACATGCTCGGGTAAGGGACGGTCCGCCTGAGAAAAGTATACAGTCCACGTCGGTATCTATCTTCCCCAGCACTTGTTGGCCAATTGCGATCACCATTGAAAGCCGCCTGCCACATTCCGGCAGGTTGGGGAGGAAATACGGATGGACCACCGATCTTGTTGCTCAACAGCCCACTGACCCAGAGTGCCTGATCTCTGATCGTCTCCGCATCCAATCTTCTTCTCGGATAGCGTGTCCAGTAGAGATTTTTTTGATCTCGGACAAGATGATTCGCATTTACCTTTGCAGATTGCCGATACGTGTTGGACATAACAATAGTCTTCAAGATTGACTTCACATTCCAACCACTATCCATAAATTCCGCAGCAAGCCAATTTAGTAGTTCAGGGTGCGTCGGTAGTGTGCCCTGATAGCCAAAATCTTCCTCCGTTTCGACTATGCCCCGTCCAAAAAGATGCGCCCAGAAACGGTTCACGGCTACACGTGCGGTCAGTGGGTTTTCTTTATTGACGAGCCATTTAGCGACACCAAGTCGATTCAATGGAGCACCTGATGGTAGAGGGGGGAAAGCTGCCGGTGTACCTGGTACAACTTCTTCTGCAGGCTGCAAGAAGTTCGAAAGAACCAATAGGTGAGTTTTCCGGGACTTTGCTTGAGGCAACTCCTTCATTACCGGGAGTGGTAAGGGTTTTATGGATGCAAGTTCCTGTTCCTTCGAAGCCACTACGTCCTTTGGTGCATTCGTCAGTTTGAGTTGGTCTAATTCCTTTTGAACTTGGGACTTTTTCTCTTTGTAAATCGAT
>CAISOI010000243.1 GCA_903886985.1 uncultured Chthonomonas sp. | reverse complement strand
GTTGAACGCGTGGTAGACAGCGATGTCCACCTTGTCGAAGGAATTAAAGTCGACAAAGAGCAGTTATCAGACGACAAAAAAGAGCAAGATCAAAAAGCTGCTGAGCTAAAGCTTATTCAACAACAACTCAAAGAAGAGACTGCCCAGTATCAAGAAGATCGCGACGCGAAGCGTGACCTCCTCAAAGAAGTTCATTCACAACGGGCGAACATGGAGGAAGCGTTGGATCAGATGGAAGCCTCTTCTCATGACATTGAATCTGCCATTCGTGCGGCTCAACAGACCCCTCGTGGTCAGGCTCGAATGCGAAAAACTTGGACAGGCAGCTTCATTCAACCCGCCGACGGCAGAGTAACTTCAGGGTTCGGCAGCCGATACCACCCCATTCTGCATCGCAGTCGGATGCACACAGGAATTGACATAGGAGCTCGACATGGCGCATCAATTCATGCGGCCGCTTCAGGAGAGGTAATATTCGCGGGATACCGTGGCGGATACGGGAATTGTATTGTTGTCGACCATGGCGGTGGTGTTTCCACGCTATACGGACACTGTTCTTCCATTTTAGTAAATACAGGACAGCAAGTTTCCCAGGGCCACGTCATAGGGCGGGTCGGAGCAACAGGCATGGCAACGGGTCCACATTTGCATTTTGAAGTGCGACATAATGGCGTTCCAGTAAATCCTCAGTGAACCAGTCCGCCCTGCCAAATGCAACAATGCCCGAGTACCAAGTTGATCGAAAAGAGAGATCGCGCGCGATTATAGCAATGCTCGCTGCTGGTCTCTTTTTTGCTTTGATGGGCATTTCGACCCGTGCAACACACATTGCAAATATTGTTGGCACACCGATTCCCGCTCTGGAAGTTACATGCTTTCGATTTGCTATAGGGGTTGCAATCCTATTGCCATTGCAGGGCAGAAACGGTGTCAACCTTCTTGGCAATAATCGCCGGCGACTGGTATTCAGAGGAATCATCGGCAGTTTTGCCGTCCTGTTTTATTTCATGAGCCTGCAAAACACGTCGATTATGCACGCACAATTGCTCAATTATGGATCGCTCTTCTTTGCTCCATTTTTCGCGCTCCATTTTCTTAAAGAGAAGATCACCGTCCGAACGGGCATGGCAATTACAATTGCTATCGCTGGAATGGCACTCATTTTAAGTGCGAGCAAAGCGGGTGGTCAAACATTTGCAGGAGATTGTTATGGACTCATCTCGGGAATATTAGCTGGAGGCGCTATCACAGAAATACGACTCCTGCGCCAGACGGAGAGCTCCCTGAGTATCTTCTTTTACTTATCATTGATCGGCATTTTCATTACCTTACCCCTCATGCTGTGGTTCCACCCTATTTGGCCGACAACCACAGGTTGGTTCTATCTTCTGCTAATGGGTATTTCCAGTTGTACAGCGCAACTCTTGATGACGTTTGGATATAAATATGTTCGGGCGGCAGAGGGCTCCCTGCTAACCATGACGCAAATAGCTTATGTCTCAATCGCGAGTCTCTTTGTGTTTCATGAACACTTTACTTTTGCTACCATTGGAGGTGCCTTGCTGATTTTAGGGTCCGCTTATTGGTTGAGTGCAAAAGGGACTAATTGACGAATAGTCTTAGCATTTTGAGAAAACCTTCAACTAGGCAATATCGTATACTAAAGTAGATTGGGTTCCCCATCCTTTTGCCGTTACAACAGTAATCGCACAGTCAGAACTAAGACTGTAGTAATATCGAGGAGAACAATGAAAAACATAAGATTTAAACACCACAGCCTAGCTACTTTCGGGATATTGTCCGTAGCGACTCTGATTAATCAAAGTATAGCGATTGCCGATACCCATCGTGTCGTGCTTCCCGTGGGGACAGTAATTCCTGTTTCACTGGACCGCCCGCTTAGCAGCACCTCAAGTCAACCAGGAGACAAATTCTACGCAGTAGTCAAGAACTCCCGGGACGATGCTGGTCTACCAATCGGGACTCGTATTGAAGGTGTTGTCAAAGAATCTATCCCGTCCAGCAAAGGAAAACCGGGAGTTTTGGACGTGGATTTCCGAACTATGATCTTCCCTAATGGTTCTGGTCGCCAAGCAATAAACGCAAGTTTGTATACTTTGGATGGCAAAGAGATCCGGCGACAAGATGGTCGATTGATCGCGACTGCGGATAAGCGCAAAGATCGCCTAAAATGGGTTGGAATCGGTGCAGGAGCAGGATTGGTACTTGGCACCATCACCAAAGGAAATAAAGCAGTCGATACACTTCTGGGAGCCGGAGCAGGTTATCTGTATAACGAACTTCAGGGCAAGAAAGCGGGGGATGTCAAACTCAAATTGGGCTCTGAATTTGGAGTTCGACTCGAGAGTGTGCTCGCCTTCAATATGGATGGAGATAGTTATCGACGCGTACAGACTGGATATTACGACGATGCAGCATCCGGTGACAAATATCGTTTAGCTTCAGATACAAGCAGCAGTAATAGGACAATTGCCGGGGACGACAAGTACTTTCGCGGAGACAAAAACTCTGGCTCAAATGTCGACCGATCAGATAAAGGCAACGATATTGGTTTAATGGTAGATGATCGTGAGGTCCGTTTTTCGGGAGCACGACCATATTCTAAAGGCGAGGCGATCTTAGTGCCAATTGAGACCGTAGCGAAAGCCGTCGGATTCGATTACCGATACGATGCAGGTGAGAAGATGATTTACGCTCAAGGGCGAAGTATTCGGCTCTCGTTGGATAGTCGCATTGCGATCATTAACGGGGAGCGTCGAAGACTTCCTGCAAATGCAGAATTGAAAAATGGCACCATTTATGTCCCAATGCAGTTTATTGGATGGGCTACTAAAGGTTCGGCAAGCTATGACTCAGGCAGCCACACGGTTATCATCACTACTGAGCACAACTAAGTCCAACTGCTGCATTCTTTACTGGCTGCCGATATTCTGTCGGCAGCCGGCGAAAGTCATGCATTAAGTCGTTCTGCCCACAACAGCCTCTGACGAACTTTCCGGTAAAAATTAGACTGCCCTAAACGAACGATTCGGGTTGTATAGGGCGACTTGCGTATTACAACTTTGTCTCCGGATAACAGTGGAAAGATGTCCATGGAGTCCGCGACACAAAGGATCTCCCCGCCTTCTGTTTCTATCGTGACAGAAATAGATTCGGTAGATGGAATAATTATCGGACGCGCTGCCAATGTGTGAGGACAGATTGGAACAACAATGAGAGCCTGAACAGTTGGCTCTACCAATGGTCCACCCGCGGAAAGCGCATATGCAGTGGATCCTGTTGGAGTAGCAATAATAACCCCGTCCGCAGGATAAGCCGACATTACCTCATCTCCAAAACTGGTAAGGAGATGCAACATCCGCGCAGTAGCACCTCGATTGATAACGATGTCATTAAGTCCGAACGTCGAGTGAACAACGTCCATTCCTCGTATGATATCCGCATGCACCATCATCCGGTTCTCGAGGGTATAACCACCATCCAAGACGGCATCTACGTTTGCCAAAAGATCGTTGGGATGACATTCGGTAATAAAGCCAAACCTGCCCATATGAACTCCAAGAATAGGAGTACCTGTAGGTGCAGCGTAGTGGGCAGCATCCAAAATGGTACCATCGCCTCCTAGGGTCAAAATCATTTCACATTGAGAAAGTTCTGTCTTTGTCCGGGATATGTCCTCCCGACCTAGCAGAAACGCTGTATCAGCGTCTACGCTAACGGTGACATCCCTTTCGGTGAGCCACGCAATAACTTCTCCAGCAAATTGAACAGCAGGTGGTTTTGACCGGTTAACGAGAAGACCAATTTGTGTTAGCGCCATTCGAGGTATCCACCTTCTTCAATATGAGCTTAGTTTACCTCTGTGGTACAATCACAATATAAGAATGGAATCCTTGGTGAAAACCAGAGGATGAGTGGTCTGGAAACTGACCACGATCCTTATATGTTTCATTCCGCAGTGAAATTGCTAGATAAAAATTCATTATGTGTTGACAATCGATATTGCTTCCGCGTATACTTACAAGGCTTGCGCGAAGGTGATGTAGTATCGTGCAACACTGTATTGGGTTTAACCTTTAGACTCGGAGGCGGTGCAGAGCAAACCACTTTAAGTGGAGGATGCTCGACGTGACTCAGGAAATCGTTTGCTTTCAAGTAAAGCCTACACGTCCTGCCCCTCCTGTGCCGAGGGGTTTTTTGTTTGACAAAACGGCGAGAGCCTGATAAACAGATTTCGGAGACACATTTTATGCCCACCATCAATCAGTTGGTTCGCAAAGGACGTCAGCGGATTATCAAAAAGAGTACCGCGCCCGCCCTTCGTGGCAACCCGTTTAAGCGAGGAGTCTGCACGGTTGTTAGAACAGTTTCGCCTAAGAAACCGAACTCAGCGCTACGAAAAATCTGCCGCGTACGCTTGACCAATGGGATGGAAGTCACTGCCTATATTCCTGGAATTGGTCACAATCTACAGGAGCACTCGGTTGTAATGATCCGTGGTGGTCGTGTAAAAGACCTCCCTGGCGTCCGATATCACGTTGTGCGTGGTACCTTGGATACTGCTGGTACGAAAGATCGTAAGACCAGTCGAAGCAAGTACGGGACAAAGAAACCTAAGTAATTACAATTTCACGCTCTTAATGAGCAAAGACTGATGCAATTAGTCCGATAGAGGAGCATTACATGCCAAGAAAAGGCCCTGTTCGCAAAAGGCCAATCAGCCCAGATCCTGTTTTCAACAGCATCTTGGCTCAGCGGTTCATCAATCGCCTGACACTAGATGGTAAGAAGAGTGTAGCGGAACATATTTTCTATAGCGCCGTTGAGGCCATGGAAAAGAAGTCCGGACAACCCGGTTTGGAGATTTTTGAACGAGCTGTCCGCAATGTTATGCCCGTTATTGAGGTTCGCCCTCGCCGTGTCGGCGGATCAACCTATCAGGTTCCTGTGGAAGTTCGCGCGGATCGAAAGACTTCGTTGGCGCTTAGATGGTTAGTCAATAACTCCCGTAAACGATCTGGTCGTACGATGCGAGACAAATTGGCAGCCGAACTTCTAGATGCATCGAATAACACCGGTGCGAGTATTAAGAAAAAAGAAGACGGCCACAAGATGGCTGAGGCGAACAAAGCTTTCGCACACTATCGCTGGTAATTTGGCGAAGATAAGAATTTAAGTTGGCTGTAATTTTAAGTCGCTAGCTTTGATTCACGAAAAAGTAGGACAATGGCTGGAACCCGGAACCGACCTTTAAAGGTATGTGATGGCAACTTCCAATAGAGACGCGAACAACTCGCGTCTCTATGTCACGACGGGGAAACCTGATTTGGTTATTAGCGGGTCGGCATTAGACGCCGAACTGTGAAGGAATATGATGGCACGAGATTATCCGTTAGATAAAATTAGAAATATTGGTATTGCGGCACACATCGACGCCGGTAAGACTACGACAACTGAACGTATTCTTTATTATACGGGTCGAAGCTACAAGATTGGCGAAGTTCATGAAGGCACCGCCACCATGGACTACATGGCGCAGGAACAGGAAAGAGGTATCACAATTACCTCAGCTGCAACTACCTGCTTCTGGGGTCTTGACAATGATGAAATCACGAACAAGCGTGTTAGTACTCACAGGATCAATATTATTGACACTCCTGGTCACGTCGACTTCACTGTCGAAGTAGAACGCTCGATGCGGGTTCTGGACGGTGTTGTCGCAGTCTTTTGCGCCGTTGGTGGTGTACAACCTCAATCTGAAACAGTTTGGCGACAGGCTACCAAATACAAAGTTCCTCGAATTGCATTCATCAATAAGATGGACCGCATGGGTGCGAACTTCTTTAATGTTGTCGAAAAGATGCGGGAACGACTTGGCGCAAACGCCATTCCTATCCAGATCCCGATTGGCGCAGAGACAGAATATCGCGGAATTGTTGACCTTGTTACTATGAAAGCAACCGTCTACCAGATGGACGACGGCATGGAATATGAAGTTGTGGACATTCCTGCTGACGTGATGGAAATTGCCGCCAAGTATCGTGAAGAGATGATTGAGGCCGCTTCTGACTTTGATGACAACATCATGGAGAAATTCCTTGAAGGCGGCGTCATAGATCCGGAAGACATCAAGAATGCCCTCCGAGCCGGAACGATTGCAGGGAAGATCATTCCAGTCACTTGTGGATCAGCTTATAAGAACAAAGGGGTCCAACCCCTTCTTGACGCGGTCATTGAGTTGCTTCCCTCTCCGCTGGATGTTGACGACACTCCTGGTAAGGACGTCGATAGTGGCGAACCGATTTCTCGGCGAGCTGCTGATGACGAGCCATTCAGTGCGCTCGCATTCAAAATCGTAACGGACCGATTCGGAACATTAACCTTTATTCGAGTTTATTCTGGGACCTTACAAAAAGGGTCCGCAGTCGTTAACGCATCTAAGGACAAAAAAGAACGCATCGGTCGTATTTTACGAATGCACGCAAACAATCGTGAAGATGTGGACGTTGTCTATGCTGGGGAGATCGCCGCAGTCGTTGGATTGCAATCGACAACCACCGGTGATACGCTTTGCGATGAGAATAAACCCATCCTCTTAGAATCCATTGTTTTCCGTGAGCCGGTTATTAGTTTGGCTATTGAACCAAAGACAAAGAGTGACCAAGAGAAAATGGGTGTCGCACTCATGAAACTGGCATCTGAAGATCCTACCTTCAAGACCTTTACTGATCAGGAAACCGGTCAAACGATTATCGCGGGCGTTGGAGAACTCCACCTCGATATTATGGTTGACCGAATGAAGCGCGAATACGGCGTCGAAGTAAATCAAGGTGCACCACAAGTTGCCTACCGAGAAGCTGTTACCAAGAAAGCTATCGCGAGAGATCCATTCAAGCGACAGACTGGTGGACGCGGACAGTACGGTGACTGCGAGCTTGAAGTTGAACCTAACGAACCTGGTAAGGGCTTTGAGT
>CAISOI010000242.1 GCA_903886985.1 uncultured Chthonomonas sp. | reverse complement strand
CCTTGAGCGCAAGTATGCGAGGAAGAGCCAACAGCACTGTGACTGAAGGTAGGTTGGAAAGGTCTTTGGACATGGAAGGATTATACCGTGAAGAAGTAGGCACGAAAACAAAAATAAGTTAGTGACAATGGCTGGCATGACAGCGAAAATCGTTAGTAATTCACCTGCCAAAATCGGTTGACAACATTACTTTGCATGTGTATAATACGTATCCGGCTGTGGAGATTACCATAACCTGTAACTATATTCCCTGTTAGCTCAACGGCAGAGCGTTCGGCTGTTAACCGAAATGTTGGTGGTTCGAATCCACCACAGGGAGCCACGAAGAGCGACCGATCAATCACTGATCGGTCGTTTTTTATTGTCAATCGTTGATTATGTTGTCAACAAAGATTGTGTCTTCGTGTTCGTATGCGGGAGCACAACAGCAGAGAAACTCTAGGTCGACTTCACCCGAGTTAAGTATCTGGTGCGGAGAGCTCGGAGGAATTGAGATTGCATCGCCACTTCTTATAGGTCGAATATCAGCCCCAATTGCCATAATCCCAGAACCGCTCAAAATGTAGTAAATCTCCTCCGAAATAGGATGGTAGTGCGCTTGTGTCCGACAGTTTGGCTCAATTGTTGCTTCTGCAAGGCTTTGATTGCGAATGTTTGAATTGCGATGGGACAGAAATTCTCTGATGGTTGATCCATCTTTGGTAATGAACGGGACGATGTCTTGCCTGTTGACGACTATCATGGTGAAACTTTTCTCGTGGGTCTATTCGTAATATTTTTCACAAGCACAGTATCTCAAGTGATGCACGCTGGTATAATTCTACATTCGTCATATTCATTTTCATACACAAATTGACATTTTGAGGGACCATTTTGCCAACGAATTCTCATGACAAAGTGCCAGTAATCACATTAGAGCGGCTAGCTACTTATCTTCGATATTTGGTAGACCTGCAACAGGACAACGTCGAAACGATCTCTTCGTCTGAAGTTGAAGAGCAAACGGGTATTAATGCTGCACAATTTCGGAAAGACTTGTCGTACTTCGGGGAATTCGGAAAACCAGGTGTTGGATATAACGTCGCCGATCTGCACTCCCGGATTGCCTACATCCTTAAGCTCGATAAAGAACAACGGGTTATCCTTGTGGGAGCTGGTAATCTCGGTTCGGCGCTGGTTGGTTACCCTGGGCTAAAAGAACACAGGTTCAACGTAGTTGCGGTATATGACAATAACGTTGCCAAGATTGGTCGCAACCTATGGGACTTCGAGATTATGGATTTTGGCAGAATCGTCGAAACAAATGCTCTCCACAATGCCAGGATAGCAATCGTTGCCGTTCCGCGGAGTGCCGCACAGGCAGTCACGGACAAATTGATTGAAGTTGGTATTAAAGCCATTCTTAACTTTGCTCCAACGGTATTACGTGTCCCTGAACATGTCGTGGTGCGAAACGTCTCCTTTATACAAGAACTAGCAGTGCTGTCCTATCACCTTTCTCATGAGGATGAGGAGAATAAGTCCTCCTCCAAAAGCCCCAAGCAGACGTCATAAATGCTCCCTCAAAGTCATTTTGTTCCTCTAGTCGTGAACTTACAAAATAAGGCCTGCATTGTGATCGGAGGCGGAAAAGTTGCTGCCAAAAGAGTTCAGGTACTGGTGGAAGCTGGGGCCAAGGTAACGATAATCTCTCCTGAGCTATGCGATGAGCTCAGAGAACAATTTTCTAAGAGCAGCTTCTTATGGATCCAAAGTTACTTTCATCCAGACCAAATTGATGGCGTATTTCTTGTTGTTGCTGCCACAAATTCATCTGAAATTAATCAACGAGTGGTTGAATGTGCGTATCTTAAAGGGATCCTTGTAAATAGTACGTCAGACGGGCTATCTGGAGACGTGATATTTCCGGCAACCGTCAAGCAGGGCGACCTGATGTTAAGTGTCACGACACTTGCTTCGTCGCCCGGATTAACCGCAAAGATCGCCAGAGAAATGAAGAGCACTTATGGCTCGGAATACAAAGATTACGTAACTCTTTTAGGCGAAATGCGACAAATGATATTCGAACGGACCGATGACCATGGGTTGAGGGTCAAAGCCACTCGTGAATTGCGGCAAAATCCGAGAATTCTCGAACTCTTGAAATCGCAGGAGTTAGAAGAAGCTCGCAAAGAGGCGCTTGATTGCATCTTGTCTGTGTTGGGTTAAATCATAAGACGGCCCCTGTTGAGATACGGGAGTTGGTGTCCTATACCGATGCGAATATTCCGTCTGCATTGAACGACCTTGCACAACTATCCAATATTG